>JBEPXU010000079.1:0-8983 GCA_041641735.1 Ectothiorhodospiraceae bacterium | reverse complement strand
ATTGAGTACCTCAGGGAGAGAAAGGTGCTGCCTGAGCGCTAAGGTGGCGCCGTTTGCGTAGCGCACGGAAGACGATGCGCAGATAATCCGTTTTTTTCAGGCGCGGGCGTGAGAAAACCTCATCGCCCTGCGCTGAAAGCTTTTCCAGTACTGCCAGTCCACCCTCGATTATCAGTCGTATCTCAAGGCCGAAGCGCCCGTGAAGCCCTGTGCCAAGGCGAGCCCCCTGCAACATCATGGCTGTGATTTGTTCTCGCTGGCTGGCAAGAAGGCGTTGTAGCGGCATGCCTGCATGCTGTGCGGCAATATCACTTTCCGTTACACCGTATCGATCCATTTCGTCTTGAGGGAGGTAGATGCGGTTGTTTTCACGGTAGTCCTGTTCCAGATCCTGATGGAAATTGATTAACTGCAGTGCAGTGCAGATATTGTCGGATAATCGCAGGTTCTCCTGAGATGCTTCATTATGAAGGTATAACAGTAACCGACCGACCGGGTTCGCCGAGCGGCGACAGTAATCCAGCACCTCATCAAAGTCCCGGTAACGCTTTTTGGTAACATCCTGACGGAACGCCGAAAGCAGGTCGTGAAACAACGCCAGTGGTAGGTGGTGGCGCTGAACAACATCGGCAAGGGCAATAAATACCGGGTCATGCTGAGGGATGCCGTTGGCAAGCTCATCAAGATGACTGTCGTACTGATCCAGCCTTTCGAGGCGAGTGGCAGTTTCCATCTCGCCCTCATCAGCAAAATCGTCGGCCTGGCGGGCAAAGGTGTAGATGACCGCGACGGCATCCCGTGTGTGGCGGGGCAGTAGTCGGGAGGCAACGGGAAAATTTTCGTAGTGACTCCGCGCTATATGCCGGCAGTAGTGGTAGGCTTCGGTCAGGCTGTACGCAGGCATTGGGCTTGTGCTAGTTTTTAAACAGTTTCTCTTAGGAAGCCTAAGGAATACAACAATGAAAAAGCTTATTTATCTTATCATCATCCTGCTTGTCGTAGGCATCTGGCTTGGCATCAACTTTGCCCAGGACCAGCCCTATTTCAGCAATCCGTTTGCCGATAAGGAGATTGCAGAGAAGGCCAAGGAGACTGCCAAGTCGGTACAGCGGAAGGCCGGCGATGTAGTGGACAAGGTGTTTGATGATTCCAAGTAGTTACTGGTCGCTTTCCTGCTGCATTCGTCGAACACTCTTCTCCACCGGAGCGGACTGCTCCAGCTCTTTTTTGGCATGAATACCCATTTCAGTGAACTTGCGTGCACTTGGCACGATACGGGTGTCGAATGAGCCGACGGCCTTGTTGAAGTGATTGACGCTGCTGTCCAGGCTGCGGCCCAGCTTTGACAGGTAGTCGGCGAAGGTGCCCAGCCTGCCGTAGAGCTCTTCTCCCACCACGCGAATTTTCTCGGCGTTCTCCGCCAGCGCCTGCTGACGCCAGCCGTAGGCGACGGCGCGGAGCAGGGCGACGAAGCTCGTAGGGGTGGCGAGGATCACCTTCTCCGCCATGGCATCCTCCAGCAGCTTGCGGTCGATATCCAGGGCAGCGCTGAGGAACTGCTCGCCGGGGATAAACAGCACGACGAAGTCCGGGGTATTTTTGAACTGCTGCCAGTAGCTCTTGGCTGCCAACTCCTTGACCCGTTCACGTACCTTGCGGGCGTGGCGCACCATCGCCGTCTGGCGCTCGCCATCATTGGTGGCCTCGATGGCGCTGAGGTAGGCGTCCAGCGGGGTCTTGGCATCGACCACGATCTCGCGGTTATCCGGCATGCGCACCACCATGTCCGGACGCAACGCCTGGCCTTCCTCGCCGCGTACCTGCTCCTGTTCGAAGAAGTCGCAGTGTTCGACCATACCGGCCAGTTCGGCCAGGCGTTTGAGGGTCATCTCGCCCCACTGACCGCGTACCTCGGGGCGGCGCAGGGCCTGTACCAGGTTGCGGGTCTCCGCCTGCAGGATTTGCTGGGCCTCGGCCATCGACTCCAGATGTTTGTTCAGTGAGCCATAGGCAGTCTGGCGCTCCTTTTCCATCTCGCGGATCTGCCGTTCGGTCTTCTCCAGCGTTTCGCGGATCGGCTTGACCAGGTTCTCCACGGCCTTTTCCTTTTGCTCCAGACTGTGCTGCGACTGCTGCTGCAAGTGTTTGAAATTCTCACTGGCCAGTTTGAGGAATTCACCGCTGTTGTGCTTGAGCGCCTCAGCGGCCAGGGCGTTGAAGCTGTCGCCCAGTTGCTGGCGTGAGGCATCGAACGCCTTCTGTCGCTCCTCGGCGCTGCGCTGCTCCGCCTGCAGCTCGGAGTGCAGGCGAATGTTCTCCTCGCGCAGTTTCTGGTTGCGCTTGTGCAGTGGCAGCCAGGTGACAAGCACCGCCACCACGACGAGCAGCAGTGTGCCGAGAACAAGAATAAGGGGATCGAGGGACTGCAATTGTTCCATGTCTACCTGAAGTCGTCGGATTTGGATCAGCTTACCACGCTATAGCCAGTCGAGGATCTCGAGGGCGCTTTTAACCATGCCATCGGCCTGCCAGCTCTCCGGGTGATCGTTCTCACCCAGATAACCGAACAGTGCTACCAAGGTAGCCATGCCGGCATTGCGTCCGGCCTCGATGTCTCGCTCGGCATCGCCTACATAGAGGCATTGCACCGCC
The DNA here is from genome assembly GCA_041641735.1 of Ectothiorhodospiraceae bacterium. Lineage (GTDB taxonomy): Bacteria > Pseudomonadota > Gammaproteobacteria > Thiohalomonadales > Thiohalomonadaceae > JAPHTQ01. The sequence continues at coordinate 6,331 of JBEPXU010000079.1, read as the reverse complement.
TCGGAGCCTGCCTGCTCGCAGGCCAGCAGCATCGGCGCCGGATGGGGCTTGCGCTCGGGCAGGGTGTCGCCGCTGACCACTGCCGCGGCACGTTCTAGGATACCCAGTTGCTCCAGCAGCGGTTCGGTGAGCCAGCCGGGCTTGTTGGTGACCACGCCCCAGTTAAGGCCACGCTGTTCCAGTTGTTGAAGAAGCTCATCCATACCGTCGAACAGGCGGGTTTCCCGGGCGATGTTGTCGCGGTAGATATCGAGCAGGCGCTGGCGCAGTGGCTGGAACTCGGCAGCGGTTTCGTCGATGCCGAAACCGTGTTTGATTAGTGCAATACCGCCGTGTGAGACCACCGGGCGGATATTTTCATAGGGCAGGGGAGTCCGGCCCTGCTCCTGCAACACGGTATTCAGTGCGAAGGCCAGGTCCGGTGCGGTATCGGCCAGGGTGCCGTCCAGGTCGAACAGCACCGTGCGAATGGCGGTCATGATTACTCGGGGCGGGTGCAGTAGGCCAGGTAGTTGACGTCGAGGTCACGGCCCAGGCTGTACTGTTTGCTGAAGGGGTTGTAGCTCATTCCAGTCAGCTCTTTTAGCTCCAGCCCTGCGCTGCGGGTCCACGCCTCCAGCTCGGAGGGACGGATGAACTTGGCAAAGTCGTGGGTACCGCGCGGCAACAGGCGCAGCACGTACTCGGCACCGACGATGGCAAAGAGGTAGGACTTGGGATTGCGGTTGATGGTGGAGAAGAACACCTGGCCGCCGGGCTTGGTCAGGCGGCAGCAGGCGGCGATCACCGAGCCCGGATCGGGCACGTGTTCCAGCATCTCCATGCAGGTGACCACATCGAATTGACCTTCCATCTCATCGGCCAATGCCTCGGCGGTGACGCGGCGGTACTCCACCTCGACACCGGACTCCAGTTTGTGCAGGTTGGCCACCTGAAGCGGGGCCTCGCCCATGTCGATACCCATCACCTCGGCGCCGCGCCGGGCCATGCTCTCGGCCAGGATACCGCCGCCGCAGCCCACGTCCAGCACCTTCTTGTCGGCGATGTTTGCATGGTCGTCGATGTAGTTCAGGCGCAGCGGATTGATCTCGTGCAACGGTTTGAACTCGCTGTGCGGGTCCCACCAGCGGGAGGCCAGCTCCTCGAATTTGCCGACCTCGGCGTGATCAACGTTGTGATGGTGTTCAGCTGCGCTCATCGTAGGGCTACCTGTCAGGATTGTTCTTTCAGTTTGTTGTGCCAACGCTGCGTCGACTCAAGGATAGCGTTTTCGTCCAGAGACGTAAGCAGGCGATCCTTGAGCAGGTGGCGCCCGGCCACCCATACGTCACTCACCTTGTCGCGACCGGTGGCGTAAACCAGTTGGGAGATGGCATGGTACAGCGGTTGCGTCTCCAGGTCATCCATCTTCACCGCAACAATGTCGGCAGCCTTACCGGCCAACAGCGAACCGCAAACCGACTCCAGTCCCAGTGCGCGGGCACCATTAATCGTCGCCATCGACAGCGCCTTCTCTGCCGGCAGGGCGCTGGCATCACCGGAGACGCCCTTGGCCAGCAGGGCGGCGGTGCGCATCTCCGAGAACATGTCGAGATCGTTGTTGCTGGCGGCCCCGTCGGTGCCCAGCGCCACATTCACCCCGCCATCAAGCAGTTTCTGTATCGGACAGAAGCCGCTGGCCAGCTTCAAGTTGGACTCGGGGCAGTGCACCACATGGGCATTGGCCGCCGCGTGGGTGGAAATCTCATCGTCGGTCAGCTGGGTCATATGCACGCCCAGCAGTCGGGGGGAGACCAGTCCCAAGTCGGCCAGGCGCGCCAGCGGTCGCTTGCCGTGCTTCTCCGTCCCTTCCTCTACCTCGTGGGCGGTTTCGTGCACATGCATATGGATCGGGATGTCCAGCTCCTCGGCGTACATCAACACCTTTTGCAGTGGCTCGTCGGAGACGGTGTAAGGGGCGTGGGGGGCAAAAGCGGTGGTGACCAGCGGCGAGTGCTTGAGCTGGTCGTGCAGGGCATTACCCTTGTGGATGTACTCGTCGGCGTTCTGTGCCCAGGCGGTGGGGAAATCGATCACGATCAGCCCCATTACCGCCCGCATACCGGCATGCTCCACGACCCGCGCCACCTCATCGGGGAAGAAGTACATGTCGTTGAAACAGGTGGTGCCGCCGCGAATCATCTCCGCCATGGCCAGGCGGCTGCCGTCGCGCACGAATTCCGGGCTGACCCATTTGCCCTCGGCGGGCCAGATGTGTTCGCTCAGCCAGGTCATCAGCGGCAGGTCGTCGGCCAGTCCCCGCATCAGGCTCATCGCCGCGTGGGTGTGGCTGTTGATAAGTCCCGGTATCAGCAGGTGCCCGGTTTTATCAAACTCGGTTTCGGCATGATAGCGGCTGCGGGCCTGTTCGGTGGGGAGCACCTCAAGGATATGACCGTCCCTGATGGCGATGCTGTGATCTTCCAGTACCACCCCTTCGGGTTCGACCGGGATCACCCAGCTGGCATGGATCAGTATGTCGGCGTTTTTCATCGGGCAAAGGTTAATGAAACCCGGCCTGTACCACAAGCTGAACAGTGCTGTTGTGTGGTGACTGCTACAGGCATACGGTAAACTCCGACCACCATTATTCAGTTACGGAACCCGCTACACCATGAGCAATAGCCACGACACTATTCGCGCCGTCCTTTGGGAGGATGACAAACTCAAACTGCTCGACCAGCGCTTGTTGCCACAGCAGGAGGTCTACCTTGAATTTGACGGCCCACGTACCGTGGCGGATGCGATTCGAGCTATGGTGGTACGCGGGGCACCGGCCATTGGCATTACGGCCGCCTACGGTGTGGTGCTGGCGTTGAAGCAGCGTCTGGCAGAAGGTGGGGACAACTTTATCGGTCGTTTGGAGGCCGATTTCGGTTATCTGGCCGACGCACGTCCCACAGCAGTGAATCTTGCCTGGGCGCTGGAGCGTATGGGGCAGGTGCTGTTCAACCTGCCGGAGGATATCGAGGATCCGGTAGCAGCAATGCTGGCCGAGGCGAAGGCGATCCACGAGGAGGATATTGCCGCGAACCGCCGCATGGGCGAGCTGGGGGCGGCGCTCATCGAGGATATCGGTTACGGCGTGCTGACCCACTGCAACACCGGCTCTCTGGCTACCGGTGGCTACGGTACCGCGCTCGGTGTGATCCGTACCGCCTACACCCAGCAGCGTATCAGCCGGGTCTATGCCGATGAGACCCGCCCCTGGTTACAGGGTGCGCGCCTCACCGCCTGGGAACTGGTGAAGGACAATATCCCGGTGACCCTGCTGGCCGATGGTGCCGGCGCGGCGCTAATGAAGCAGGGCAGGGTGAAGTGGCTCATCGTTGGTTCCGACCGCATTACCGCCAACGGCGACGTGGCCAACAAGATCGGCACCTACCATGCCGCGGTGGCCGCTAAATACCACGGGGTGAAGGTGATGGTGGTGGCACCGACCTCCACCGTGGATATGTCCCTGGCCAGCGGCGACCTCATTCCCATTGAACAGCGCAGCCCTGCCGAGGTGCTCTCCCTGGGGGGGCAGCCGGTGGCGGCCGAGGGGGCCGAGGCGTGGAACCCGGCCTTTGACGTCACGCCGGCGGAGCTGGTGGATGCCATCGTTACCGAGAAGGGCGTGGTGCGGAATCCGACGGCAGAAAAGATGGCCGAGATGATGGGAAAACCCTGATCGATATCAAGCAAAATCCCGTGAGAGGCCCGCTGAGGGCCTCTCAGCGTATTTTTGGCAGATGCAGTGGTTAGAGCGGGTGTGATACAATCAAGCCTATTTTCTGCGTTTACATAACGAGAACAAGCTACAGGCTATAAGGATAACGCTCTCCGATGACCGAATACGCTAAAGAGGTCCTCCCGATCAACATCGAGGAGGAGATGAAGCAATCCTACCTGGATTACGCCATGAGCGTAATCGTCGGCCGGGCCCTGCCGGATGTGCGGGACGGCCTCAAACCGGTCCACCGCCGCGTACTCTACGCCATGCGCGAGCTGGGCAACGACTGGAACAAACCCTATAAGAAATCGGCACGTGTGGTCGGTGATGTTATCGGTAAATACCACCCTCATGGTGACTCCGCGGTCTACGACACCATCGTGCGTATGGCCCAGCCATTCTCTCTGCGCTACATGCTGGTCGACGGCCAGGGTAACTTCGGTTCCATCGACGGCGACTCCGCTGCGGCGATGCGATACACCGAGGTGCGCATGGCCAAGATCGCCCATGAGTTGCTGGCCGATATCGAAAAAGAGACCGTCGATTTCATCCCCAACTACGATGAGTCCGAGTCCGAGCCGGAGGTCCTGCCGGCACGCCTGCCCAACCTGCTGATCAATGGGTCGGCCGGTATTGCGGTGGGCATGGCTACGAATATTCCGCCGCACAATCTGACCGAGGTGACCAACGCCTGCCTGGCGGTGATTGAAAATCCGGAGATCGACATCGCCGGCCTGATGCAACACGTACCGGGTCCCGACTTCCCCACCGAGGGCATCATCAACGGTGCCGCCGGTATCCACGAGGCCTACCACACCGGCCGCGGCCGCATCTACGTCCGTGCCCGGACCGAGATGGAGGAGATGGAGTCGGGACGTGTACGCATCGTGGTCACCGAGTTGCCCTATCAGGTCAACAAGGCCCGCTTGCTGGAGAAGATCGCCGAGCTGGTCAAGGATAAGAAGATCGAGGGGATCTCCGAACTGCGCGATGAGTCCGACAAGGACGGTATGCGTATGGTGATCGAACTCAAACGGGGCGAGGTGCCGGAGGTTGTGCTCAACAATCTCTATAAACAGACACAGATGCAGAGCGTCTTCGGTATCAATATGGTCGCCCTGGTCGACGGCCAGCCGAAACAGCTCAATCTCAAGCAGATGCTCGAGGCCTTTATCCGCCACCGCCGTGAGGTGGTGACCCGCCGTACCGTTTTCGAGTTGCGCAAGGCACGCGAACGCGCCCATGTGCTGGAAGGTCTGGCAGTGGCGCTGGCCAACATCGATCCGATTATCGAACTCATCAAGGCTGCGCCGAATCCGGCCGAGGCCAAGGCAGGACTGCTGGCCAAGACCTGGGAGCCGGGTGTGGTGACCGGTATGCTTGAGCGAGCCGGTGCCGAAGCATCACGCCCTGACGGACTCTCCAAGGAATTTGGTCTGGTCGAGGGCAAGTATCGTCTCTCCGAGGCCCAGGCCCAGGCAATTCTGGAGCTGCGTCTGCACCGCCTGACCGGTCTGGAACAAGACAAGATCATCAACGAGTACAAGGAATTGCTCGAGACCATCGCCGACCTGCTGGAGATTCTCGGCAGCCACGAGCGCCTGATGCAGGTTATCCGTGAGGAGTTGGAGGCGATTCGCGAGCAGTACGGCGACGAGCGTCGTACCGAGATCATCTCCACCAAGCTGGACCTGACTCTGGAGGACCTGATCAGCGAGGAGGATGTGGTGGTAACCCTCTCCCACGAAGGTTATGCCAAGGCACAACCCCTTACGGATTATCGTGCCCAGAAGCGCGGCGGTCGCGGTAAGTCCGCCACAGCCACCAAGGATGAGGACTTTGTCGACAAGATGTTCGTGGCCAACACCCACGACACCATCCTCTGCTTCTCCAGCCGTGGCCGGGTCTACTGGCTCAAGGTCTATGAGTTGCCGCAGGCGGGACGTGCCTCGCGCGGCAAGCCCATCGTTAACCTGCTGCCGCTGGAGGACGATGAGCGCATTAATGCTATTCTGCCTGTGCGCGAATTTTCCGAGGGACAATACGTCTTCATGGCCACCGCCAACGGCACGGTGAAGAAGACCCCGTTGGTGGACTACTCCCGTCCGCGTGCCAGCGGCATTATCGCCGTTGATTTGGTCGAGGGGGATACCCTGGTGGGCGTGGCCCTGACCGATGGGCAACGCGACATCATGCTCTTCTCCAGTGCCGGTAAGGTGATTCGCTTCAAGGAGGAGAACGTCCGCTCCATGGGGCGTGTCTCCCGCGGTGTGCGCGGTATCCGTCTGGGCGAGGGGCAGAAAGTGATCTCACTCATCGTCGCCGATGAAGGGGCGGTACTGACCGCCACCGAAAACGGTTATGGCAAGCGTACCTTGATCGATGACTACCCGGTTTATGGTCGAGGCGGTCAGGGCGTTATCGCCATCCAGTCGAGTGAGCGGAATGGTCCGGTGGTCGGTGCCGTTCTGGTGACCGAGGAAGAGGAGATCATGCTCATCACCAACGGCGGCACCCTGGTGCGAACCCGTGTCGCCGAGGTATCGACCATGGGTCGTAATACCCAGGGTGTGAGAC
>JBEPXU010000078.1:0-8999 GCA_041641735.1 Ectothiorhodospiraceae bacterium | reverse complement strand
ACGAGAGACCACGTGATAAATAAAAAAGCACTGTGTAAGTGCACAGTGCTTGAACCTCGTTGGCGATGACTGCCGGATTTGCTCGAAACAGTCACGCTATATCGTTGATTTCAAAATGCTATCACAGCGCTTTTCGACAAGTCAAAAAGCACCGCCATTCCACTCATCTACTGCCTTTACCATTAGTACCCATACACAATACATGACTTCTTCACTTGGTTATTTTTCCTTTAAAGACAAGCACCTATAAAAGAATTTTTTCTCCTAATGTGAGAATTCCGCACCGGTTTTGGGTACAATGCGTCGGCCTTGCATTGCGATTATACCTTATAAATATCAAGGGTTTTCATTCGCTTGTGGTGTCAACCATCACTGGCGTATCGGGTAAAGAACATGACTGCTGAGACACAGGAACTGGTAAACGTCGTCATCGACGGCAAGGCCATCCAGGCCCCCTCCTCCCTGTCGGTAATCCAGGCCTTATGGCATGCGGGTTACCCCAGGGTTAAGGGAGTCGGCTGCCTGGAGGGCGTGTGCGGCTCCTGCCGCGTGCTGGTCCGCCGCGAGGGGCAGGACAAAGTCAGCATGGAGCTGGGTTGCCAGACCCTGGTCGAAGAAGGGATGCAAGTACTGTTTCTGGTCTTCCCCAACCCCACTCATCACCATTACCAACTCGATGAGATCAAAAACTCGTGGGATGTGCAGGCGGAATTCCACCGTATCTTTCCGGAGGCCAGCACCTGCCGCCACTGCAGCGGCTGCTTCAACGCCTGCCCGAAAAACATCAACGTTGAACTTGGCGTCAAGCTGGCCAGCGAAGGCCGTTTCCGTGAGGCCAGTGAGCTGTTCGTCGAATGCATTATGTGCAACCTCTGCATGACCGGTTGCCCGGAAGAGATCGCACCGAACCATGTCGGCCTGTTCGCCCGACGTGTCACCGCCTACTTCCACATCCGTCCCTCGAATCTTATCCACAGGTTGGAGGAGATGCGCAAAGGCAAGCTGGATGTGGACATCAACAGCCCCGGCAGCCAGCCGGACAACGCGGCAGGTTAGGGAAAAAGCGATATGAAAAAAGGGATCCCCTACTCCGAAGCGATGGCCGCCTACCAAGTGCAGGCCGAACGTCCTCTCGAGCAACCCGACAACGACAGTAGCGCGCTGTTGCAGCAGTACCACCCGGACTATCGCGAAGACACCGTCACCACCATCAAGGTTGGGCCCAACAGCGGCGACCGTTGTCACCGCCAGTTGGCAGACCTGCTGCAGGCCGATGCCCGCATCGATGAGGCGGACCTGGCTGGCGCCCCGGTGGTGGAGACCGATGTCCTGGTGATAGGCGGTGGCGGCGCCGGTTGTGCCGCCGCGCTGGTGGCCGAACAGGCCGGTGCCAGCGTGATACTTGCCACCAAACTACGCCTCGGCGACAGCAACACCGTGATGGCCGAGGGCGGCATACAGGCCTCGCTGGAGAAAAACGATACACCGCAGATGCACTTCGATGACACCATCAAGGCCGGCCACTTCAATGGCGAACGCGATCTGGTGGCGGTGATGGTACAGGACGGTCCCGATGTGATCCGCTGGCTGATCCAGCAGGGCATGCAGTTCGACCTGGACGAGTTCGGCGACCTGCTCACACGCCGTGCCGGTGGCACTTCTGCCAACCGGGTCTGCTACTACCGCGATTACACCGGCCTGGAGATGATGCGCGTGCTGCGCGAGGCGGTGCAGAACAGCGATGTCGACGTGTGGGACTACAGCCCGGTGGTCGAACTGCTTGAGAACGATGCCGGTCACTGCGCCGGTGCCGTCATCTCCAACCTGAAAAACTGCAGCTACGTGCAGGTGGTTGCCAAGTCGGTGATCATCGCCACCGGTGGCATCGGCCGTATGCACCTGAATGGCTTCCCGACTTCCAATCATTTCGGCGCCACCGGCGACGGCCTGATCCTCGCCTACCGTCTCGGCGCCAAACTGCGCGATCTCGACTCCTTCCAGTACCACCCGACCGGCCTTGCCCACCCGCAACACCTGGGCGGCACGCTGATCACCGAGGGCGTTCGCTCTGCCGGCACCTACCTGCTTAACGGTCATGGCGAACGCTTTATCGATGAACTCAATCCCCGCGACGTGGTTGCCGCGGCGATCCTGAAGGAGTGTGCCGAAGGCCGCGGTGTACAGGTTAACGATGAAGGCTGCGGTGTTTGGCTCGATACCCCGGGCCTGGAACTGCGCAATCCCGGCATCCTGATGAAACGTTTTCCCAAGCTGGTTCACCTTGGGAAGAAGGCCGGTATCGATCCGGCCGAATCGCCACTGCTTATCTACCCCACTCTGCACTATCAGAACGGCGGGGTGGTGATCGGCGCTGATGGCCAGACCACCGTGTCGGGCCTCTACTGCGTCGGTGAGGCCAGCGGTGGTATCCACGGCAAGAACCGCATCATGGGCAATGCGCTGCTGGAGATCATCAGCTTCGGACGCAGAGCCGGCGCCCATGCCGCCGAACAGCGCCACGGCAAGGGGCACAAACAGGTGGGCCTGGAGCACCTCAGCCGCCTGCGCCGCGAGCTCACCATCTCCGGCATGCCGATGGAAACCAAAAGCCCGATGCTGTTCCCCGACTGCGCCAAGTTCGATGACGATGCCGACTACGACGGCCTGCGTCGCAACCGCCGCAACAAGGTGACGCAGGAGTGAAGCCATGAGCCAGCTGAATCAGGTATTACTGCATGAATCCAATCGCATCGGTGCCGATCTCGATGCGTGGCTCTCGGGTGCCGGTGGCAAGGGACTGAGCAAGGCGCTGCAGGACCCGCAGGCGATCATTCCTCTGATTAAGGAGGCGGGGTTACGCGGTCTGGGTGGCAGCGGTTTTCCCACCTACAAAAAGTGGGAGTTTGTCGCCGCGCAGGACAATCGCAAAGACAAATATCTCATCTGCAACGGCAACGAAGACGAACCCGGTACCTTCAAGGATAAAATACTGCTGCAGGAGACCCCGTTCCAGGTGATTGAGGGCGCTACGATTACCGCCCTCTCCTGCGGCATTAACCACATCGTTTTCTATATCAACCCCGATCAAAAGGACTCCATCAGCGCCATGCAAAAGGCGGTGGAGCAATGGCAGTCCTCGGCGCTGATCGCTGAGATTGAAACAACACTGGGTAAAACCATCGAGTACCGCGTACAACCCAGTTCCGGTCACTACATCGGTGGTGAGGAGACCGCAGCGATCGAAAGCGTGGAAGGCAAGTTCCCCTTCCCCCGCGGCAAGCCCCCCTTCCCCGCCGAGTCCGGTGTACACGGCCTTCCGACATTGATTAACAACATGGAGACACTCTCCAACGTATCGCATATTGTGCGAAACGGCGCCGAGTGGTACCAAAACCTGGGGCTGGGCGAGTCGACGGGTACCAAGATCTATTGCCTGACCGGTGATGTACTCTACCCGGGCGCCTACGAACTGCCGATGGGAACTCCGCTGTCCACGCTGATCAACGAATACGGCGGCGGCATGCTTCTGGGTAAAAAACTCAAGGCAGTCTTCACCGGCGGCCCGTCCAACACCCTCCTCACACCGAAGGACCTGGACGTACCACTGGATTACGAATCGGTACGTGAACGCCAGTCGAGCCTGGGTACCGGCGCGATGATCGTGATCTCCGAAGGAACCGGCATCGTCAAGCGGGTTACCGAGTACGTGAGCTTCTTCGCCCACTCATCCTGCGGTCAATGCCCGCCGTGTAAAACCGGCACCCACTATGCGTCACTGCTATTGCATAAGATCGATACCGGACAGGGTACCCGCGCCGATCTGGATACACTGATTAACCTCACCAAAATACTGCCCAACGCAGGACGCTGCCACATGCTCGATGGTGCGCTGAAGGTATTGGAGAGCTCGCTCCACCACTTCCGCGACGAGTATGAACAGGCGCTGGTACGTTAACTGAGGTGCACGGTGACATTAATCCAGCATAACGATAACCCGATAAAAACGTTCAAGTTTTCACTGAAAGAAGTGGCTGGTAAATTTGACCATACCCACACCTTTTGTCATATTATCGCGCTCCGTTTTCAGCGCATTATGAGAAAACAAGCGTCTGCATCAGGCGCCAGCAACGGGCTCAACACAGCCCGGTTTCGGCCATTCCCGCACGGCCGTTTGGAGGAATTTCGACTCGCTGACCTCCTTGTCGCGTCATTCCTCATGTTTCTTAGGAGTTCAACCGATGGACAGGGCGTTTTTGTGCAAAAACGCCCCTGGCGTACGCCAGGGGGTAAACGAACCACCCGTTACACCCTGCCCGTTACATTGTTTAAGTCTTTAGCATTTCACAGGACAGCTGTATGACAGATCAGGCAACAGGCAACGTAGTCGACCTCGACAGCGCCACCATAACCGGAAAAAAACCGGTACAAATTGACGAACATATCGTCGAAATTGTCAGTGACTCCGGCGAAGGTGCGCAGAAGTGCGGCCAAACCTTTGGCGCTATCGGTGCGAAGATGGGCAACGGTATCTGGACCGTTGAGATCATTCCGGCCGAGATCCAGCCACCGGCACGTTCACCGGCCGGCGCCAGTGGTAACCGCATTCGTGTCGGCTCCAAGTACATTACCAACATGGGTAACGAGGCGGACCTGGTGGTCGCCTTTAACGAGCAGGTACTCTTCTCCCGTATCGCCAACGGTGCCTACAAGGACGGTACCATCGTATTGCTGGAAAACAAGTGGGCCAACGACCCGCAGGAAGAGATCCGCGAGGCCTACGCCAATGCGGTAAAGGAGTTTCGTGACAACGGTCTTATCGTGCACGAACTGCCGATGGAGGAGAAGTGCCTCAAGCTGGTCGCCAACGCGCGCCGCGGCAAGAACATGTTCGTGCTCGGCATGCTCTGCCACATCTACAACCGTGATGTGGAAAAGGGCCATGCAGAGATCCAGGCAGCATTCGGTCGCAAGGGCGAAAAGGTCGTCAAGATCAATCAGGACCTGTTCGATGCCGGTTACGCCTTTGCCCACGAAAATGTCGAGTATCACTACGACATTCCGGTCGAGGCAGGCATCAGCGACAAACCGATGATGGTCTGCAACGGCAACACCGCGCTCGGTCTCGGTGTGATGGCCTCGGGCATGGACATGGTTTCCATGTACCCGATTACCCCGGCAACATCCGCCTCCCACTACATCGCCGATGTCTACGACAAAGTCGGCGGTTTCGTCCACCAGGCCGAGGATGAGATCGCGGCCATCGGTTTTGCCATCGGCGCCTCCTACGCCGGCAAGACAGCCTGCACCATCACCTCAGGCCCCGGTATGGCGCTGAAGACAGAGCTCATCGGTCTGGCTGTCATGGGCGAGATTCCGCTGGTTATCGTCGATGTACAGCGCGGCGGCCCCTCAACCGGTCTGCCGACCAAGGTGGAACAGGGCGATCTGCTCTCCTCCATGTTCGGCATGCCCGGCGATGCGCCCAAGATCGTTATCGCCGCAGCCACCATCGAAGAGTGCTTCCACTTCACCATCATGGCACGCAAACTGGCCGAGTCCTTCCGCGGTCCGGTGATCATGCTCACCGATGCAAACCTCGCTACCGGCGTGCAACCCTGGGAGCGTCCCGAACTGCAGGAAGAGTGGCTGGCGCCGCCCATCGATCAGTCCGAGTGGGACCGTAGCGTCCCGCCCTATGACTGGGACAAGGAGACCGGTCTGTCGCAGCGTCCCATCCCGGGGCAACCCAACGGTATGTATGTCCTGACCGGCCTGTCGCACACCAATCGTTCCAAGGTGGCCTACGATTCCGAAACCAACCAGACAACCGCCGAACACCGCAGCCGTAAACTGGCCGCCCTGCAAAGTACACTTAAGCCGCCGACCATCCACGGCGATGAGGAAGGCGACCTGCTGATCGTCGGCTGGGGCTCCACCCTGGGCGCCATCGAAGAGGCCGTGGATATTCACCGCCAGCAGGGCCACAAGGTCTCCAGCGTTCACCTGCGCTTCCTCTCTCCGCTGGAGCCGGGGCTAAAGGATATCTTCGCCCGCTTCAAAAAGGTGATGACCATTGAGATCAACTACAGCGACAAGCCCGATGCGCCGCTTATTAACGATGAGAATCGTCGCCGGTCGCAACTGGCCAATGTCCTGCGTATGCAGACTCTGGTCGACGTCGACTGCTGGTCCATGGTCTACGGTCATCCGCTGCAACCCGGTGAGCTGGTCGAGGTTATCGGCGAGCGTCTCGACGCCCTGAATTCCTAAGGAGTAGTTACGATGTTTGGTATTAAAGCTGACTGGTCACTCGATGTTTTCGAGCGCTATTTCACCCTCGGCGACTACTCCGGCGGTGAGGCGCGCTGGTGCCCCGGTTGCGGCGACTTCGCCGTACTCAACACGGTTCACCGCGTCCTGCGTGATGCGCAACTGCCACCGGAAAAGAGCGTGGCGGTTTCCGGTATCGGCTGCTCCAGCCGACTGCCCCACTACATGGGCACCTACGGTCTGCACGGCCTGCACGGCCGCGCCCTGCCGCTGGCCAACGGTATCAAGGCCCACCGCCCGGAGCTGGACGTGTGGGTCGCCACCGGCGACGGCGACTGCTTCTCCATCGGCGCCGGCCCCTGGATCCACTCGGTACGCCTCAACATGGATATGGTGGTGTTGGTGTTTGATAACGCCATCTACGGCCTGACCAAGAAGCAGACCTCACCCACCAGCCCCGCCGGGATGAAGACCAACACCCACCCGGCCGGTGCGCCGCTGCCGGCGCTCAACCCGCTGACCGTCACCCTGGGCATTACCAACGTCTCCTTCGTCGCCCAGGTGCCCGACTGGAACCCACCGCTGCTGTTCGAAACCATAAAGAAAGCGCACGAACATCGCGGTACCAGCTTCGTTCGCATCCTGCAGCGCTGCCCGGTCTTTTCCGAAGGCTTCTCCAAGCCGCTGCAGGAGAACCCGGACAAGTTCGTTTTGCTTGAGCATGAAAACGGCATCCAGGCAGACGACAGCGTCAAGCGTGTCTTCGGCAACACCGTTGAGCATGACCCGCGCGACTGGCTCGGTGCGATGAAGCTGGCAAAAGACGATGAACAACTGCCCATCGGCCTGCTCTATCACGATCCCGATGCCGTCGTTTACGAAGATATCGCCGCGAAAGACATCGGCAAGAGCGACGAAGAGAAGATCGCGGCCATCAATGCCGCCATGGATGCCTTCGCAATCTAAACCAACGCAAAGCCAGTTGACGATATGACAGCCAAAGCAGTGAAGCCGGTACCGGCCAAAACACAGACAGGCAGTGGCGCTACCCTTCCGGCCCTTCCCGTAACGGTCAAGGATGCGGACGCCACCCGTGACATCATGCACGTCCTGCGTCACTTCCACCTGGGTAACCCCAGCGTGCAGGAGAAGGTCGAGCCGGTCAGCAGTGATTACCTGCCGGCACTGCTCGAACCGTACCGCGACGTCTCGCGTCTGCGCTACGACTATCCGTTGTTCCTGTTCCCTGCTGACGAGGGTGATATCGATCCGACACCGGACTCACTGGCCAAACCACTGTCGCAGTGTTTGTCAGAGAGCGTTGCCGCCTTCGCTCCCGGCGATGAATCGGCGCGCATCCTCAAGGACAACCTGCCGTGGATTGAGCGCGAACTGCGCAATCGTCTTGTCGGCACCGAAGGTCCGGTTGCCGCCAAGCCACTGCTCGAGGAGGCAACCGCCGCACTGGTCAAACACCTCAAGCTCGACAAGGCCAACAACGAGCGACTGGAAGGCGACATTGCCAAACTGCTGGAGGGCACGCCGGAGAACGGCAAGCTACTCGCCTACGGCCGCTACCCGGCAATCCACCTACTGATTCATGTCATCCGCAACAGCGTGATTCCGCGCCATGCGAAATTCCGCAAGGAGATCGCCCAGCACATACGTGATCTCAACAACCTGCTGGAGGTCGACTGGACCAAATCCGACGAGGCCAAGCAGCCGGAAAAGCTGCAGGGCAGCGTCGGCGGTGCCGCGGCCTTTTTCGATACCGGTGCCCTGTCGAAGGTCATGGATCACTCCCACGGTTCGGTGGCGATGTCGAAGAGCCGTCGTGCACGGGTCGAGAAGGCACTCAAAACCCTCGAGGAGTACCAGCAGAACGACACGCTGGTGCGTTTTGTCCACCACGGTGATTTGGATGACGATTGGCTGGAGCAGATCCCGGGCTTTGAGCAGATCACAGAAAAGGATCCCTGCGCTGCCGCCACCTGCCTGTTCGATGAGGAGGCGGCACGTCTGGCACAGGTCTTCGGTGCTGCACGCATCGCGGAACTCGAGATCGCAGGCATCTACGACGAGGCGATCCACGATCCCTTCTTCGCCAACTTCACCTGGGAGACCTTCTCCCGCGAGGAACTGCTGCTGGTCCCTGCCGTGATTGCACTGGAGTCCGCCACGCAGGTCAGCGACGACGGCATGTCTTCCTTCTCTCGTCTGCTCAGTTCCGGCCGCCCGGTGCAGATATTTGTGCGCGTACAGGCCCACAACAACCCGGGTTCCCGTGCAGACGAAGACCCGTTCCAGAACTACCGACTCGAGCTTGGCTACCTCGGTATCAGCCACCGACAGGCAGTGGTATCCCAAGCCTCCGCGGCACGTCACCAGCACCTGCTTGAGCGTTACATCGGTGCCCTGAACGCTACCCGTACCAGTCTGCACCTGATCAACATCGGCCTGCGCCCCACCGGCCAGGACCTGGGGCTCAACGCCTGGCTGGTCGCCGGTGCCGCCCTGGAAGGTCGCGTTCACCCGTTCTTCTCCATCAACCCGTCGGCAGGTGATGCCTTTGCCGATCGCATGGACTTCGGCGGCAATCCGCAGCCCGAGCGCGACTGGCCGCTGCATCCATTTGCCTACTCCGACGAGACCGGTAGCAAGGTGGAAAAAGAACTGGCCTTTACCTTTGCCGACTATGCGCTGCTCATTCCGAGGCTGCACCACCACTT
>JBEPXU010000077.1:0-9015 GCA_041641735.1 Ectothiorhodospiraceae bacterium | reverse complement strand
GCCAGTAAGCAGAACGCCGATGCCAAGAACGTCCATAAATACCCCATGCACTACTTGCATATCGGCAACCAGGCTGCGCAGGTGAAAACCGATATCATTGATTACGCGATGGCTGTTGTGGGGGGAACTAAGCAGCGGAGTGTCAGTCTGTTCCGCATAGCCGGATATCGAAGGGGATACCTCTTCGCCATCGGTAATAATAACCATGGCAGTCTCGGCCGAGAAAAGCTGTTTGAGGGCATCGTTGAGTGAGTTTTTACCAAGCTCATCCAGGTAGGCGACTTCCGACCTGCCAAGTACCTGTATGCGATGGGGATGGATGAAGTTCAGATGCCCGATCAGCGAGCGGTTTGTGCTATCACTCGGCAGGGGCGTGAGGGTTAGTGTTTCATTGTCACTGCGGTTCAGCCACCGCAACTCCAGTCGCCGATGGCAGGAATCAAAGAGTTGCTTGGCTGTAATACTTTTTTCCATCAGCTCTTGGGCTGCCAGGACTGCAGGGTTTTAAGTAGCGTAGGGGAGTCGTGGCAGCTGCGGAGCTTTGCTACATAATTCTCGTCACTAAACATCTCTGCCAGTTGTGCAAGGAGCTGAAGGTGTTCTTCCGTGGAATCTTCGGGGACCAGCAGGGCAAAAAACAGGTCTACCGGCTTATTATCCACTGCATCGTAGTCAATTCCATCCTGGAGCTTTATGACGGCAGCAACGGTCTTGTTGTTATCCTTGACCCGGCCATGGGGTATCGCAACCCCACGGCCAAGACCGGTGCTTCCAAGTCGTTCCCGGGAGATCAAACTGTCGAATATCTGGGTTGGCGACAGATCAGCCTGATTTTCAGCGAGAAGTTGACTTAACTGCTCAAGAACACGTTTTTTGCTCGCGGCATGATGATCGCAACTTATACGTTCGAGGTTGAGAAGTTCAGATGCCTGCATTGTTCAGTCTTTTAGCGGTAACAATCAATCGAAGGGTTGATCCTTGAGACCACCTTCAGTGCGGTGATGGTCGGTCATCTTTTCCTTATGCTTGCGTACCTGGCGGTCCAGCTTGTCGATAAGGGCGTCAATCGCGGCATACATGTTCTCATCTTCGCAATCGGCAAAAATGTTATTGCCCTTCATGTTGATCGTGGCTTCAGCCTTCTGACGCAGCTTCTCTACACTGAGGATGACGTGGACATTTGTCACCTGATCAAAGTGGCGTTCGAGACGCTCAAGCTTACTGGTTACATAGTCGCGCAGTGCATCGGTAATATCGACGTGGTGGCCGGTCAGATTCAATTGCATGGTTAGCTCCTTTCTTTATATCAGCCTGTTCAGGCCAGGCGTTTTCTTTCGTTCGAGGGAGGTATCGCCATCGCCTCACGGTATTTGGCAACGGTGCGACGGGCGATATTGATGCCCTGTTCAGAAAGGGTATTGGCGATTTTGCTGTCACTCAGCGGCTTTGACGGTGACTCCTCCGCAATCATTGTCTTGATCATGGCACGTATGGCTGTAGAGGAACATTCACCGCCAGCTGCTGTTCCTACGTGGCTGGAGAAGAAATACTTCAACTCAAAGATGCCGCGTGGTGTATGCATGTATTTACGAGTCGTAGTGCGGGAGATGGTGGACTCATGCATGCCCAACTCATCGGCAATGTCATGCAGCACCATCGGTTTCATTGCCACTTCACCTACATCGAGAAAGTCGCGCTGATGTTCGACGATGCTGGTGGCGACACGCAAAAGGGTGTCGTTCCTGCTTTGCAGGCTTTTGATAAACCAGCGGGCTTCCTGCATGTGATTTTTTAGCGTTGCTGAGTCGCTGCTGTTCATATGCTTGATAAGGCTGGCATACTGGTGATTAATACGCAGACGTGGTGCTGCATCGGGATTGAGTTCCACCCTCCAACTGCCCTTGTTCTTACGTACGAGTACATCGGGCACGATATATTCCGGTTGACTATTGCTGACCTGTCCTCCTGGACGGGGATTCAGGCTCTGGATTAGCCGGGTGATTCCCGTCAACTGCTTTTCGCTGACTTTCATAACCCTTTTAAGTTGAGTGTAGTCCCGGCGGGCCAGCAGTTCAAAGTGTTTCTCCAGCAGCGTCTGGGCCTGCTCCCGCCATTCGGTCGCTTCGGGAAGGATGTGTAATTGCAGTAACAGGCTTTCTCGCAGATCACGGGCGGCAATGCCTGGGGGGTCGAAATTTTGCACGACATGCAAAACCGCCTCGACCTCGTCAATTTCGACTTCCGGATATTGCTGTTGCAGGCCCGAGAGCAGATCTTCTAGGCTGCTGCTGAGGAATCCATCGTCGTTGACAGAGTCGATGACGGCCTCACCAATGGCGATATCGATCTCTGAAAGCTGGGTCATGCGTAGCTGCCAGAGCAGATGTTCACGCAGGCTGTCGCTGCTGGTGTCGCCGTACTCAAAATCACGCTCGCCATCGTCTGCCGGGGCGCTGGCGCTCATGGGCGGACTGTCGTAGATATCCTCCCAGACGCTATCGACCGGGAGTTCATCGGGGATAGACTCACTCTCCAGTGGTCGTTCTGCATCGCTATCTAGCGGTTCGAGATCGTCGTTTTGGGAGGCGTCGGCAGAGTCCGACTCCTGCGTTTCTTTGCCCGCCTCATACTCGTCCTGTTCCTCACCTTCTTCGACCACCTCCAGCATCAGGTTCGAGTCCAGTGCCTGCTGGACCTCCATCTGCAACTCGAGCGTCGACAGCTGCAACATGCGAATCGCCTGTTGCAATTGTGGCGTCATGGTCAGCTGTTGGCCGAGTCGTAGTTGTAGTGATTGCTTCATAGATTCTGGTGGTGGAACAGAAGGGCTGCGCTTAACAATATTTTAACGCATCTACGTGAGAAATGGCACAGATTTTGGATATATACCGCGGTGATCAAAGGCGGAAGTGCTGTCCGAGATAGACTTCGCGTACCTGCTCGTCCTCTAGCAGCTGTTCCGGCTTGCCTTCGGCAATGACCTCACCCTCACCGATGATATAGCCCCGCTCACAGATCCCCAGGGTTTCGCGTACATTGTGGTCAGTGATGAGTACGCCAATCCCACGATCCTTTAGGTGCTGGATAATCCCCTGAATGTCCACCACCGAAATGGGATCGACACCGGCAAAGGGTTCATCCAGCAGGATAAAGCGTGGCTCGGTGGCCAATGCCCTGGCGATCTCCACCCGTCGGCGCTCACCCCCGGAAAGACTCATTCCAAGACTATCCTTAATATGGGTGATATGAAACTCTTCCAGCAGGGAGTCGAGCAACTCCATGCGTTGGTCTCGGCTCAGCTCTTTGCGGATTTCAAGGATCGACATGATGTTTTCCGCCGTCGTCAGTTTGCGGAAAACCGAGGCCTCCTGTGGCAGGTAGCCAATACCCTGGCGGGCTCGCTCATGCATCGGTAAGCGGGTGAGGTCTTTCGCGCCAAGCTGGATAGCACCCCGGTCACAGGGTATCAGTCCGACAATCATGTAAAAGCAGGTGGTTTTGCCTGCGCCGTTGGGGCCCAGCAGTCCGACCACCTCGCCGCTGTTGACCTCCATGGTGACGTCCTTGACCACACTGCGTTTTTTGTAGCTCTTGGCCAAATTCCTGGCGATCAGGCGCTCACTCATTCCCATCACCCTTTTCAGGCTGAAGGATAACCCTAACGCGGCCGTTGCCCGATTGACCCTGAGCGCCGACGGCCCGCACCACCTGCTTGGTGGTGTCGTAGGAAAGCTCTTTGCCGCTGAACTCATCCCCGGCACGCCAAAGGTGTGCATTACCCTTCATCTCCAGCAGGCCAGAGCCAAAGTTGTACTCCATGTGAGAGGCTTCTGCACGGGTCAGTACTTCACTTTGCGGTTCCCTGCGTTCGAGGTGGACCGGCGAGCCTTCGGCAATGGCCGCCGTCAGCTGCCCCTTTTTGCTGTGTAGCTCCAATCGGTCGGCCTTCAGCAACAGCGACTGTTGTTGCATGCTGACATTTCCCTCATAAATACTGATGCCTTTTTGCTGATCGAGTTCGAGGCGATCCGCCTCGACAGTGATTGGCGCGGTATTCTGTTCGGCTGCAATGGCGTAGAGAGGATGGCCACCGATCAGGAAAATTAACAGGTATCTAGTCCACTGCATACTGCCCCCTTACCGCCGACCGAAGCAATACCCGCTGCTGCTCACCATAGACCTGCATCCCGATCCCCTGCAGGCGACTGGATTGACTTGTGATCCGGACCGGTGCATCGGTTTCGGCGTAATGTTTCGCTGTATCGATCCGTAACCAATCGGTGTGTAGATCCAGCTGCTGTGTGCCTTTTTGTTGCAGGACGACCTTACCTTTTAGGTAGATCTCTTGCTCGCCCTCTACTGTGCCTGCGTTTGCGGTGGCATGCCAGGTGCCACGGTGGATACCGTAAACCGTGATATCCGGCTGTTTCAGTTCAGTGGTGCCGCTTTCAGGGTAGTGGGTCAGTGATGCCGCTGTCATTCGATGGGAGGGTTGACCATTCTTACCGGTGATCGTTGAGTTAAGACCGTTGAGGTAGTAGTCGGGAAGTTCACGGGCGGATGCCTGCTCCTGCTCGGAGGGTTTTTCACTCTTGCGTGACAGCCAACTGGTCAGGACAACCAGCAGGGAAACAAACACAAGCAACAGCAGCATGGTGCGATTCATTGCAAATAGTGATTCAGTTGCGTCTCCAGGTTGCCCTGTGCCTGCATGATCAATTCACAAACATCACGTGCGGCAGCGCGGCCACCCGGGTTGGGAGTTGTCCAGTGGCTGTGTTGTTTGACCAACTGGTGTGCATCCTGCACGGCAATGGCCAGGCCGACGCGGATGAGGATGGGCAGATCAACCACATCATCGCCGACATAGGCTACCTGATCGGCTGACAGAGAGAGTGTCTGCAGCAGTTCCTCGAAAGCCGGTAGTTTATCCAGTTGTCCCTGATAGACATACTTGATGCCCAGGCTGTCCATGCGAAATTTGACCACCTGCGAGGTGCGGCCGGTAATAATGCCGATGTCCACGCCGCTTGACTGGAGCATCTTCATGCCGTGACCGTCGCGTGAGTTGAAGGCCTTGTACTCCTGGCCGTCGTCACCGATGAACAGGCTGCCATCGGTCAACACGCCGTCTACATCGAAGATCACCAGTCGGATACCGGCCGCCTTTTGCATAATGTCCTGCATGGTCTTTCTGTCTCTTCAGCGGATTATCGTCGTTATAGGGTAGTGCATGCCCGCTCCTCAGACCACGCCGGCACGCAGCAGATCGTGCATATTCAGGGCACCGGCGATGCAATTGTCGGCATCAACCACCGGTAGGGCGTTGACGCGATTTTCATCCATAATGCTCAGGGCCTCCGCTGCTAGCTGTTGGGCATCTACGGTTATGCAATTTCGGTGCATCACCTCGGCAACCTTGACTTTATGTATGGCGATCTCGCCATGATCCAGCAACCGGCGCAGGTCACCGTCGGTAAAGATGCCGGCCAACCGGCCATCCTCTTCAACCACTGTGGTCATGCCCAGCCCCTTGCGGCTCATCTCCAGTAGCGCCTCGCTGAGGCTGGCCCCCACATTCACCCTGGGCACCGCCTCGCCGGTATGCATCAGGTCTTCAATCCTCAGTAGCAGGCGTCTTCCCAGGCTGCCGGCGGGGTGGGAGCGGGCAAAATCTTCCTCGGTGAAACCCCGGGACTCAAGCAGGGCGACGGCGAGCGCATCGCCCATGGCCAGTGCAGCAGTGGTGCTGGCAGTCGGTGCCAGACCCAGCGGGCAGGCCTCCTTGCTCACTGAGACATCGATATTGGCGTTGGCCGCACGCGCCAGGCGGGAGTCTGGATTGCCGGTCAGGGTGATCAGTGGAACGTTTAGGCGCTTAATGATGGGCAGGATGGTGAGTATCTCTTCGGTCTCGCCCGAGTTGGAGAGGGCGAGTACCACATCCTTGGCCGTGATCATCCCAAGGTCACCGTGGCTTGCTTCCCCCGGGTGGACGAAGAAGGCCGGGGTACCGGTACTGGCCAGCGTGGCGGCGATTTTGTCGCCGATGTGGCCCGATTTTCCCATACCGGTGACGACAATTCGTCCCTCGCAGTGCAACATGTAATCGCAGGCGCGGCTGAAGGTGGCATCGATACGTGGTTTCAGCTCCAGAATGGCTTGCGCTTCGGTTTCGAGCACGGCTTGCCCCAACTGCTCCACCCGTTCCCTGTCAATGGTACGCGTCATCTGGGGTATTATACCTCGGGGTAACCGAGCTGCTTCAGGGTGTCACTGAGTTCTGCCCGGGAGAGGTTGTCACCCGTCACCGTGACCTGGCCTCCCTCAATGGTGACCTCCACGGTTTCCACGCCTGGCAGCTCCTTGAGGCCATTTTCGATGGTGCTGACACAGCCACCGCATTTTACGTTTTGTACTGTGAACTGCTCACTGGACACGGTTTGTTCCCCCTCTAAGCCGTCAATGAATGGTACAGCATACCAAGATAGGCCAGGTAGCCGGCAAGCAGCAAGGCCCCCTCGACGCGTGTGATCCGGCCTGGTTTGAGAAAGCCATAACTCATCAGGAACAGAGCAATGGTCAGACCAATCATTGTTGGAAAGTCCCGGGTCATCAGATCTGCGGGGGTTGCCCCCGGGTGGATGAGTCCCGGCATGCCCAGTACCGCCAGCAGATTGAACATATTGGAGCCCAGCACATTACCCACGGCGATGTCATGCTCGCCCTTCAGGGCGCTCATAACCGATGCGGCCAGTTCTGGGAGGCTGGTGCCGATGGCGACGATGGTCAGACCGATGATGAGATCGCTGACGCCGAACCACTGGGCTACATTAACCGATCCCCAGACCAGCAGGCGTGAACTGCCCAGCAAAATAGCCATACCCAGAACAAGCCAGAAAATAGCCGTTTTCATCGGCATATGGGCGGGAATCTCATCGGTATATTCGTTTGTCATCGGATCGGAATTGCGCCGCTCGCGCAGGCCAAGTGCCACCATCCAGTAGATGAGACTGGCCATACCGATGAGGAGAATGATGCCGTCGTAGCGGTTCATCTCGCCGTCTACAAGCAGCGCCAGGGCGATAAGCATGACCGCGAACAGCAGTGGGAACTCCCGCTTGAGGGTCTCCGAGTGGACACTTAGAGGGGTTACCAGCGCCGTCACGCCCAGCACCAGACCGACATTGGTGATATTCGAGCCCAGTGCATTGCCGATACCCATGTCCGGATTTCCGGCCCAAGCCGCCATGGCAGAGACCAGTATCTCCGGCGCGGAAGTACCGAATCCGACGATAGTCAGGCCGATGATAAGCGGACTGACACCCAGGTTGCGTGCGGTGGCGGAGGCACCGATCACAAAGCGATCCGCACCCCAGACCAACAGGGCAAAACCGGCGACGATAGCGGCAAAGGATGTCCAGAGCATAGTTGACTGTTTTTAACTCAGATGGCGAAAGCAGGGCGCATTAAATAGTGTGATGCCTGAGTTTGCAAGCCTGTTCAGGGTGCTTCATCGGGGGCCGGGGCCGGTTCGGCCAGCGGGTCGAATTCCTCGGCAAAGGGATCGAACTCATCCTCAACCGGAGGGTTGCCGTCGTAAACCAGGCTTTTCCGGCGTTGCAGGTAGGCATCACGCATAAAAGTGTAGGGGTCGAGCGATGCGGTATCGAGGATGCGGCTGGCACGTAGCAGACCGGCCCGGGTATCGATGGCATTGAGTACGATAAGGCCCCAGCGGGCATCGGCACTATCCACCTCGGCCAGTGGATCGATTTGCCAGTCGGCAACCAGTCCTGTTGTATCTCGGACAGTGGAGGGGCCAAGGAACGGCAGTACCAGATAGGGGCCACTGTCGACTCCCCAGTAACCGAGGGTCTGGCCGAAATCCTCGTTATGCTTGGGCAGATCCATGTGGCTGGCTACATCGATAAACCCGAACAGTCCGACCGTCGTGTTCCAGGTTATACGGCTAAAATCGGAAAGACTCTGCTCAAATTTGAGCTGTAACAGGTCATTGAACAACACGGTGACATCGTTGAGATTGCTGAAGAAGTTACTGATGCCGGTGTTAATGGGCTTGGGTGTAATCTTGTCATAGCCCTTTGCCAGGGGTTTGAGTACGGCCCGATCAACATTGTCGTTGAAGCTGTACATGGCCCGGTTATAGCCTTCGAACGGGTCACGAGGGTCTTTTGGGCCTTCCACCGTTGCGCAACCGCTGAACAGCGTTAGACATAACAGCAGCAGGGGGAGTCGCAATAATGGCGGCACGGGACGGTCCTTCGATTTTCTATGTTGGCGGTGATTATGCGTAGCCGGGTGTGAGGGATCAAGTTTGTGGTTACTTGCTCTCCACCTTAGTGGCGCCGCAACGGCGGCAACGATAGCGAGTAATGAGCTTGCCGGTTTTCACATCAAACGGATTGCCCTTGACGACATCCCACTTGTGAAAGCCGCTCTTACACAAGGTCTTGCCCTTGTGTTTTTCCTGCAGACTGGGGCGCTTGAAGCGAACGATATCCCCCATCGTTACTCCTCGGTTGTGATCGGGTCGTGATTGATTACAGGCCAACGGAGATATACTAGCCTGTATTGCCCCTGTTTAACCATCTCGTGGAGTATCGATGGATGTTGAAGTAGCCGCATACGGCTGGCTGAGTAAGGACTGGGCGCCATCCTACCCCGATGATATGCCTGGGGAGTGGCGGTTGGATTACTACGCCAACTACCACAGGGCCGTGGTCGTCCCGCGTCGGGACTGGCTGTCACAGGAGAAGGAGACCTTGCAGACGTGGTTGGAGGAGGCCCCTGAGGAGCATCTGTTCTATTGGGAGGTGGCAGGGGATGCAGAGGCGGGCGACCTGCTGAGACTCTATCAGACATTCCGTGAGGCCGTGGTGCCCGGAGGTTGGCTGCTTTCCGGTGCAGCAAAACCCGTGAGGGAATACCGGGAGCTGGCAGAACTGGCCCCGATTGCGGTGTGTCACTCTGTGGGCGAGTGCCAGGGAGAGG
>JBEPXU010000076.1:0-8992 GCA_041641735.1 Ectothiorhodospiraceae bacterium | reverse complement strand
GGCTACGGGCGGCACTGACTGTGGTGGGGGATGACGACCAGTCCATCTATGCCTGGCGTGGTGCCCAACCCGAGAACCTCGCCCTGTTGAGCAAGGACTTTCCCGGCCTCAGGGTGATCAAGCTGGAGCAGAACTACCGCTCCATGGGCCGTATTCTCAAATCGGCCAACCAGCTCATCGCCAACAACCCGCACGTTTTTGAAAAGAAGCTGTGGAGTGAGCTCGGCTATGGTGATCCGCTGCGCGTCATTAACTGCGCCGATGAAAAGGATGAAGCGCTCAAGGTCGCCTCGGCGATCCTGCACCAGACCTTTCAGTACAAGACGCCCTACAACGACTTCGCCATCCTCTATCGCGGCAACCACCAGTCGCGCCTGTTCGAACAGGCACTGCGGGAACACAAGATCCCCTACACCATCTCCGGCGGTAACTCCTTCTTCTCCTACACCGAAGTGAAGGACGTCATGGCCTACCTGCAGTTGCTGGTGAATCCGGATAACGACACCGCCTTCCTGCGCGTGGTCAACACACCGCGGCGCGAGATCGGTGCTTCCACCGTGGAGAAACTCGGCGGCTACGCCACCGAGCGCGGCATCAGCCTGTTCGCGGCCAGTTTCGAGCTGGGGCTCAAGAGCCGGATCAATGAACGGGCTCACGCCCGCCTCAGCCGCTTCGTTCACTGGCTGGTGGATATCGGCGATCGCGCCCGCCGTGGCGATCCGGTCGCTGCGGTGCGCGATATGATCCGCGACATCGACTACCAAAGCTGGCTCAACGATAACAGCAAGGATTTGAAACAGGCCGAACGGCGCATGGGCAACGTGGAGAGCCTCATTGACTGGGTCAAGCGCATGGCCGACGACCCGGAAAACGCCAACACTGATCTCACCGAGATCGTCGCCAAAATGGCGTTGATGGACATCCTGGAACGGCAGAATGAGGAGGAAGCGGGCGAGACCGTACGCCTGATGACCCTGCATGCGGCCAAGGGGCTGGAGTTCCCCCATGTTTTCCTCGTGGGCATGGAGGAGGAGCTGCTGCCGCACCGCGTCTCCATCGAGGAGGACAACATTGAGGAAGAGCGCCGCCTGGCCTACGTCGGCATCACACGCGCCCAACGCACACTCACCATGACCCTCGCCACCCGCCGCCGCCGCGCCGGCGAACTGGTTCGCTGCGAACCGAGTCGCTTTCTCGCCGAACTGCCCGAGGACGATCTCTCCTGGGAAGGCAAGGGCATTGAGGTATCTAAAGAGGAACGTCAGGAACGGGGCAAGGCGCACCTGGACGCCTTGAAGGGTATGCTCGGTAACTAAAAATGGTTTAACCCCGGTTCTTTTAACGCCGGGAAAGCACGTCCGTGAACGTTGAAAAGAATGAGCGCCAGAAGGTGATCGATAAGATTGCCACCAGCCAGGAGCGCATCCAGAAAAGTTTCGTGCCCACCATCACCTCCGTCGCCATCGCCTTCATCTACATGTACTATGAGCTCAACCTGGTGATGAGTGTGGTATTCGGTCTCCCGCTGTTCGTGGTCGGTTTACCCATCTATCTCATACCACGCAATGCCGAGCGTTATCACAAGTAGTGGTTACACGTTATCAACGAGGCAATATAAACAACACGCCGGCTATGGCGACCATTTTACGTTTTGTACTTAAAAAGAGTATGAAAACTGGGCAAATGCCCCGCTGTTATCCATGGTTGGGTAGAGCGCCATCGACCACATCGATTCATCCCCAATAAAGGTATCAAACAGCACCAGTCCGATATAGTTGCCAAGTGCGGCACCTGCCAGCTGATCGCTGAAATGATGCAGCCCTCCCTCGACCCTTCCATATGCGACATCCGTCGCAATGAGGTAAGAGGCAGTAATGTATGAATATTTCACGAAGTCATTAACAGGAACATAGCGCATATTGCGACGGATTAGTGCCACTTGGGTAAAAGGAGGGGTACTGTGGTTGGAGGGAAAACCCTCATATTCCACATGAGAGAGACCTTCATAGGGTTCACGTCTTTTAATCGAACGTTTCAATGCGTTTGTGGTAATTATTGATGTATTAACGATTAGCGTCTCGCCAACAATGCCTTTAGCCTTGTTACTCCACCTATCGTCACTACCACTCGATGTCATCAACATCGATGCCATCCACATTCTGTCCAGCAATATGGCATGCTCATCGCTGCTATCACTGGCATTCCGTCTGGATTCGTAGATCCAGTTTTCACTTAATGCTTCCTGAGTCAGCTCACCATCACGTCCTGACGCCAGGATAACCGCTGCCCCCGCAGCAGGCACCCACGTACCAGGGTCCTTTGCCGCGTTAACGGCAGCCCTTTTAAATCGCTCCCAGCCTGGCTTAAGGTCAACCCGACTCCCCCAGCCATCAACCGGTGCCTGCGCGCACCCTGTTAGTAATAGTATTGACAGTAAACATAGCTGCCACTTTTGTGGCACAAACACTTTAACCATTAAATCCACTGGTAACATTGAAGGGATGTAAATTCCAGAGGCTACCACACACCGGGTCTGCAAAACGATGATGGCACTCACACTACTTGCTACCGATAATAACTCTACCGAGAACCTGTAACTGAGACCTTCCTGGGATCAATCTGGCAACAAGCTGAAAGAAACGCCTGCATCCCATTATGCTTACTAAAGATCACTAAACGGCATCGCCCATCACGCCCCGTTCGTATCTAAAGACAAGATTTCTGTTTTGACACATGCTGTAATATCAGCAAACGCTTCACCATGTATCCTTAACATGACTCGACAGCATACGTTCATCATATAAAAACCCTTCACCCTCCCCTTGCATTGGCCCAATAACAGCAGGAATATCATTGATCGTCATTAACGGTTAATGACAGTCGTTCTCAGATCGGTTTCACACTACCATTTATGGACTCAAAGATAATCTTCGGTACGCTCTTTCATGAGTTATTGGGTGACGTACAATTTCCTGACATATACTTCATTCTCCATCATCATAAGAATGGACGGAGACGATTCATATCTCAAAATAGCGTAACTAAGTCCGCTACAGAAAACTGACACTCAATTTAGAATAATTAATCACGTAGTCGTTATTCTTGCTTTCGCTCTTTTAGGTACAACGACCTATGCCAACCTGAGGACCATCAACACGTTAAACGCCCAGAAAGAATGCAGCAATACATGCTTTCTAAAATGAGAGCACACTTGGTCACGCTCAATGCCATTTACGAAATACTTGCCGAGGCGGACTTTGATAAAGCGGAAAATTTGACCAAAACACGTATTGCGTATGTCATCTTTATCGACTCATGGTGCATCGCACATGGCCCCCTAGATGCCGGAGAAGATGCGTAAGATTGATACCCAGATGCATCACGAAACCAGTCAGCTTGCCATAGTTTTAAAGGATGGCGCCGTCAATAATGATCTTCTGCACCCCCTTGCCGAACTGTCGCAAGTAACCTCGCAATGTATCGCCTGCCACAACAGCTGCCTCATTCACTAAATAGACAGGTGTCAGTCCTCTTCTAGCTGCTTCTTAATTCGCAGATACTCCTGTTCGTCGATCTCTCCCGCAGCAAGTCGTTGCTTCAACCTATCCATCGCCGATGGCTCGGGCGTGCGTGATGAGGTGTTAACAAAAAATGAGCGTGCCACGGCAATAATGACCACAAGCAGAATGATCCATAGAAATAGACCGAAACCGCCGAACCACATACCACCGCCGTAACCCGATTCCCACATCATTTATGTTTCCTCCCGTCGTACCGATAGCTCAAACCAGATCTGTTTGCTTTAGCAGGCGGGCATTAATCGCAACAATGACGGTCGACACCGACATCAAGGCGGCACCGGCCGCCGGCGACAACACCACACCGATACTAATCGCCGCTCCAGCTGCCAGTGGGATGGCCAGAACGTTATACCCTGTCGCCCAGAGAAGATTCTGCACCAACTTCCGATAGGTCGCGCGCGACAGTGCCATAATAGAAACTACCCGTGCCGGATCGTTTTTCACCAACACGACATCGGCCGATTCGATGGCTACATCGGTACCGGCACCGATAGCGATACCCAGATCCGCCTCCACCAGTGCCGGGGCATCATTCACGCCGTCACCGACCATCGCCACGCGTGAACCGTCCCGTTTAACCGCTTTGATCTTCTCTGCTTTTTGCTCGGGCAAGACACCGGAAAAATAGTCATCCAGTCCGAGTTCATCGGCCACACTTTTCGCCACCGCCTCACCATCACCGGTCAGCATCAGGCAGCGTATGCCCATCCCCTGAAGCTTCTCGACAGCCTGCCGCGATGAGGGACGAATCACATCGGCCAGAGCAATCGCGCCAATGGCCTTTTCCCCCTCGATCACGACCACAACGGTATTGCCTCCTTCACCCAGCGACGTTACCTGCTCCTGGTCGAAGGCCATTCCCTGTTCCTGCGCATACCCCGGACTGACCACCTTTACTACTCGGCCGTCGACATGCGCTTCGGCCCCCCGTCCGGTGAGATTATGAAAATCCTTAACCGGAAGAAGTTTAAGCCCCTGTTCCTTTGCCTTATCCGTGATCCCCTTTGCGATAGGGTGTTCCGACTGGCTCTCCAGCGAGGCGGCCAGACGAAGCAGTTCACTCTCATCCTGCCCATCAAACGCCTTTAACTGCTTCACTCCAAAGCGCCCTTCTGTCAGGGTGCCTGTCTTGTCAAAGACCACCGCATCCAGCTCCCGTGCCCGCTCGAAGGCCGCCCGATTGCGGATAAGAAGCCCCCTTTCTGCCCCCATACTGGTGCTCATCGCTACCACCAGCGGTACGGCCAGACCGAGCGCGTGCGGGCAGGTGATGACCATGACCGTCACCATCCGCTCCAGGGAAAAATCGAAATCGGCTCCATACATGAGCCAGCCGAACAGGGTGATAAAACCGACACTGATGGCAGTGTAGGTCAGCCAGGCAGCAGCCCGATTGGCCAGGTCCTGGGTTTTCGATCGCGATCCCTGAGCCTTGCGCACCATCTCGATCACCTGGGAGAGGTAGGTCTCCTCACCGGTCTTCTTTATCTCCAGGGTCAGGCTGTTTTCACCGTTCACCGAACCACCAATCACCTCATCGTCCTGGTGTTTATGCACCGGGGTCGACTCACCGGTGAGCATCGCCTCGTTAATCGAACTCTCCCCCTCGACGATGACCCCATCGGTGGGGAGCTTCTCCCCCGGTTTGACCAATACCCGATCACCGGGCACCAGCTCATTAACCGGTACCTCCTCCACCTCGCCATTATCCCTGAGCCGGTGCGCCTCTGTGGGCAACAGTTTGACCAACTCCTCCAGTGCGCCCGAGGCCCCCATCACCGATCGCATCTCGATCCAGTGACCGACCAGCATTACATCGATCAAGGTGGCCAGCTCCCAGAAAAAGACCTTGCCCTGCAGACCGAATACCACCGCACTGGAGTAGGCCCAGGCAACCGAGATCGCCAGGGCGATCAATGTCATCATTCCCGGTTCATGTTTACCCAACTCATCGACCAGACCTTTGAGAAACGGCCAGCCGCCATAGACAAAGACAGCGGTGGAAAAAACAAACAGCAGATAACTGTCACCGGGAAAGGCAAGCGCCCGCTCCAGCCCGACAAAGGACTGCAACAGCGGCGAGAGGATCAGAATGGGAATGGTGAGTATCAGCGATACCCAGAAGCGCCGACGGAAGTCGGCGATCATCATTGCATGATGGTCGTGGTGGTCGTGATGCCCCCCATGCTCTCCGTGCGCTCCATGCTCGTGCGTCGTATGCTCCTGATGATAGTGCATCGCATGCTGCATACTCTGCCCTCTTTACGGATACCAGCAAAGCGGAGTAAGTACACACTCCGCCTCAAGACCCTTAAAGTTTGTGATTAATCATGAATCTTTCTATCAGGAAACGTAGCACAGATAACCGACTATATCAGTGCGGCTTTGTTGAAAGGGGGAGGATAGAACGCAGGCAGCACTCTCCCGCCGCTTTGCCCAAAGCATGAAGCGAGCAACGGTCAGAGCAGCAGCCTACATATTACCGGAGTGTTTTTAATCCCACGAATCGAGAAATTTTCGCCAGCCGCCAGTAATGGTCAGCTCCTGCGCCTGCTGTACCGCCCAGGCCTCACAAAGAAAGCCGGGGACGCTACTTCCATCGGCCAGCTGCACACGCCCCAAGCCAAGCGGCGCCGGGATCTGGTTAAGAAAATCCCCCATATTGATCGCCGGCAGTTCCCAAACCTCCACCTCGATAGCGGCACCCTCCAGATCACGCACCATTCCCGGGCGCTGAGGCGGTCCACCCGGCAGCAGGAACAGGCGGTAGTTGGCCGAGGTGGTAGTGCGCTCAAGCAGCCGCCCGCCCCGCTCGGTCAATTGATAGTTGAGCGGCAGCCCCTCCATATGGGCACCGCACACCGCCACCGGCAGGTAACCGGTCTTGTTGCCTGGCGCCGGTGTAGCGTTCGGGAGGGCGACACCGGTCGCCCCCATATTCCCGCCCAGTTGACGGTGCAGTTGTGAGCCGACACCCAGCAGTTCATGGTCATAGAAAGCCGGGGCAAACAGGGTCACCCCGTTGGGCAGGCCATCGTCGCGGAATCCCGCCGGAACCGCCAGCGCGGAGAGGTCCAGCAGGTTCATGAAGTTGGTGTAGTAACCGAGATTACTGTTGAGCTGTACCGGGTCGGCCTCCACCTCGTCGATGCGGTAGATGGTGCCGGCGGTAGGGGTAACGATGAAACCCACCTCCTGCCATACCGCTTCGCTCTTTCGACGTAATTCGGCCAGTCGGTACTGCGCCTTGAAGCCGGCCGCAGCGCTCGGCTCACCCCCGCCACCGATGATGTTGCGGGTAACATCCAGTAACGCTTCAGGGTTCGTCGTGATCAGCTCCTCGATGGCCACATAACGTTCGGCCACCCAGGGGCCTTCGTAGAGCAACCGAGCCGCCTGCATGAAGGGCGCAAAGTCGATCTCAATCGCTTCGCCGCCCATCGCCTCCAGTCGTGAGATTGAAGCGGTATACAGCGCATGGGACTCAGCATCGTCGAAAAATTCAAGCTGGTCTTCGCGCGGAACACCGAAGCGGAACCCTTCGCCGGGGACACCGTAACTCAACATCGGTGTCTGCATCGGCCGTGCGTAGGCATCGGCGGCATCGTAGTCGGCCGCGACCTTGAACACACTCCCGGCATCGAGGCTGTTGAGGGCGAAGATGGAGACGACATCCAGCGAACGGCAGGCGGGCACCACACCGCGGGTGGAGAGCACACCCTTGGTGGGCTTGAGCCCGACCAGGTTATTGAACGCCGCCGGTACGCGCCCGGAACCGGCGGTATCGGTACCCAGCGAGAAACTGACCAGGCCGGTGGCGACCGAAACCGAGGAACCGGAACTGGAACCGCCGGAGATATACTCCGGGTTAAAGCTGTTCTGACAGGCACCGTAAGGCGAACGCACCCAGACCAGGCCGGTAGCGAACTGATCCAGGTTAGTCTTGCCCACAGGGATCGCACCCGCCTCGATCAACTTCGCCACCACATGGGCGCTCTCTTCAGGAATGTATTCATACTCGGCACAGGCCGCGGTGGTCGGCACACCGGCCAGATCGATGTTGTCCTTGATGGCGAATGGAATACCGTAGAGCGGAAGGGGTTCCGGTGAGGCATCCTTCAGCGCATCGACATAGGCCATCACCTGCTCGCGTGTCAGACGGGTGATCCAGACATTTTTTTCCGGCGCCGCTTCAATCCGTGCAAGCACCTCATCCATCACCTCCGCAGGGGTGAATGTTCCTTCACGATAACCGGTAAGCAGCGACTGGATGTCGAGACTGATTATCTTTTCCATGATTATGCCTCCTCCAGTTCAAGAATGATCACGGCCTGGCCGGCAGCGACGGGACTCCCCTGTGAGACCAATACATCTTTGACCATACCTGCCTCGTCCGACTCAATGGGTATCTCCATTTTCATCGCTTCAATCACCACAAGTGTATCCCCTATTTCTACTTTGTCGCCGGCCTTCACCGGGATCTCCCAGGCACTGCCGGTCACCGGCGAGGCGACGGCGATGCAACCATGCGGGATATCGATGCCGGCATCGCTGCCGGAGAGCTCATCGGGCAGGTCCTGTTCGTAGTTGGCCTGACCGTTCGCTTCCCAGCGTTCGCGCTCGGCATCGAAGGAGGCCTGCTGGTGTTGTTTGAATTCGGCGATGGACTCCGCGTTCTCCTGCATAAAATCACGGTAGTCGCGCAGCTTGAGGGTGGTCTCCTCGATCTTCAGCTTGAAGCGGCCATGCGGGAAGTCCTCGCGCATCTGCTTCAGTTCTTCCTCGCTCACCGGATAGAAACGCAACTGGTCGAAGAATTTCAGCAGCCACGGTTTACCCTCGGTGAACTGCTCGGTCTGCTTGTAGCGGTTCCACATCTGTACCGTGCGGCCGACGAACTGATAGCCGCCCGGACCCTCCATGCCGTAGACACAGAGATAGGCACCGCCGATCCCCACCGCGTTCTCCGGGGTCCAGGTGCGTGCCGGGTTGTACTTGGTAGTGACCAAACGATGGCGTGGGTCCAGCGGTGTTGCCACCGGCGCACCGAGATAAACATCACCCAGCCCCATTACCAGATAGCTGGCGTTGAACAGGATCTCCTGCACCTGCTCGATGGATTCGAGACCGTTGATGCGACGAATAAATTCGATATTGCTCGGACACCAGGGCGCATCGGGACGTACCGACTGCATGTACTTCTCGATCGCCAGCTGCGTCGACGGGTCGTCCCAGGAGAGCGGCAGATGGACGATACGGCTCGGCACCTCCATGTCGTCGATGGTGGGCAGTTCACCCTCGGCCTTTTGCAGTAGTGATAACAGTTCGGCCTGGCTGATGACACGGCTGTCATAGTGCAGCTGAAGCGAACGGATACCGGGGGTGAGTTCGAGAATGCCGTCGACATTATT
>JBEPXU010000075.1:0-9034 GCA_041641735.1 Ectothiorhodospiraceae bacterium | reverse complement strand
CTCCCTGTAGAAGGGTTTATGCTCGGGAAACTCCATACGCAATCGACGTCGGAATGCGCGAAACGAGGGTTTGTAGCCAAGACGAATCAAGTGGCTGCGGCACTGGCAGTCGCTGGCGCCGAACCCCTCAAAAGGCAATACCGCCTCTCTTAGTTCACACAGCTCTTTCGCCCATTGATGCTCTCGCCGCTGCGGGTCGTAGGTGAACCAGATCTCCAGTAACTTCAGTTCAGGCCGTAAATAGTCGATGTGCCAGTGAGGTGACCGACTGATGGCGCGATGGTGTGACGTACGGGCCTTTACGCCCCCCGGTCCGAAGGCACTGCCACAATAGATATAGAAACCGGGAATCAACCTCAATGTACCGAGGCCCCCTGCTTTGACTGTTACATCGTGGGAGCAGTGAAAAACCAGGGCGTAGCTTCCTTTGGAATTTGACTGCACGACAGAAGCGAACTAGTGGGAAGGAGCCATTCCCTGGACCTGTTATACGTAGTTTTTACGGTTATGACGGTTTCCCGGTCGCTTCTTCTGCGTAATAACCCCTTTGATTGCCTCCGGTCCGCTCAACTGCTCAGTGACATAATTGGGGTTCAATGGCATCAGATAAAGCTTTTCGCCACTGACCTTTAACTGACGGAAGATATATTCCTCATTGTGGTAGGCAACAACGTATGAACCGTCACGGTAGTGCGCGCCCGGCTCGATAACGACCACATCACCCTCGATAAATTCCGGCTCCATGCTGTCACCCAGCACCATCAATACATAGGGCTCCTTGTCTTCGCAGCCCGCCCCCTCGGAGGAAGCCTCTTCACCCTGCTTGAGTTGATCAACGGAGATATAACTTTCCACGGCACACACCCTGATATGACACTTGAATAACAGTCCAATAATAATAGCAAAGAGTGACTCCCATTTTTGAGCTCACTGTCTGAACCCGGTAAGATCGCCCTCTTTTTACACTACCCGCGAAATAACCTTACTACATAAAGGTCTATTTACTAATGAAACACTTTACCGATCTAATCGCCGAGGCCCTCCCTGAGGTTGAGGAGCTCTTCCCCTGGGACCTTGAGGAAAAACTCCAGGACGAAGGCGAGCCTCTACTACTGGATGTCCGTGAGCCCGGCGAATTCGATGCCCTGCATATCGACGGCTCTCTCAACGTTCCCCGCGGCATCCTAGAGTCGGCCTGTGACTGGGACTACGATGAAACCGAACCGGATCTGGCCGCCGGGCGTGATCGGGAAATCATCGTCATCTGCCGTTCCGGCAACCGTAGCGTGCTTGCCGCGCAAACGATGCAACGTATGGGCTTCAAACGCGTTCTATCGCTCAAAACCGGTATCCGTGGCTGGAATGACTTTGAGCAACCTCTCTATGATGCCGAAGGCAACCAGGTCGATATCGATGATGCCGATGAGATTCTGGCCAGCAATCTGCGTCCCGAGCAGAAGCGCCCCGAATAGACCTGGCTCGGGTGGTACGGCTTAAAGGGGAGCCTAGTGCTCCCCTTTTTCGATCATCAAATCTGATCGATACCAGTTCAGTTTGTCGTGTAACTTGACCACGTTGCCAACCACAATCAGTGTCGGAGGCTTAACCTCCTCCCCTGCGATCAGGTCAGGCATGGTACCAAGCGTTCCGGTAAAGACACGCTGTCTCGGTGTCGTGGCCTGCTGTACCAGAGCAATGGGCAGGTCCTCAGGCAGACCGTTTTCGATCAGTTTTTCGCAAATTACCGGCAATCCCTTGAGGCCCATATAGAAGACAATGGTCTGGTTCGGCTGTGCCAGCCCCTTCCAGTTGAGATTCATGGAGCCGTCTTTTAGGTGCCCGGTAACGAAGACCACGGACTGGGAGTAGTCACGGTGTGTCAACGGAATACCGGCATAAGCGGAACTGCCGAGTGCTGCGGTGATCCCGGGAACGACCTGGAAATTCACCCCATTGGCGGTCAGTGTCTCGATCTCCTCACCACCCCGGCCAAAGACGAAGGGATCGCCCCCCTTGAGGCGGCAGACACGTTTGCCCTCCTTCGCGATATCCACCAGCAGCTGGTTGATCTGATCCTGCGGTACCGAGTGGTTATCCCGCTCCTTACCGACATAGATACGGTGCGCATCACGACGGGTCAGTTCCAGCACTTCCTTGGAAATAAGTCGGTCATAGACGATCACATCGGCTTGCTGCATCAGGCGCAGTGCGCGGAAGGTCAACAGGTCCGGATCACCGGGGCCCCCACCGATGAGATAGACTTCACCGGCATCCTTCTCAATCCCCTCTGCAACAGACTTTTTCAGCTCCGCCTCTGCATCACCGTCCTTGCCTGAAAAGACCAGTTCGGCGATCTTGCCCTGCAGAACATCCTCCCAGAATTTGCGCCGTGCATTGACGTTGGTAAAGCGCTGCTTGACCTCATCACGGAACTGCTCAACCAACGCAGCCAGTCGACCATAGGCCGATGGAATGGCCGACTCCAGTCGGGAACGCAGAAGCCTTGCCAAAACCGGCGACGATCCTCCCGTGGAAACGGCGATCTGTACCGGTGAACGATCGATAATGGAGGGAAGGATGAACGTACACAGTTCCGGATTATCCACCACGTTGACAGGGATGTTTCTGTCCCGAGCCAGTTCTGACACCCGGCGGTTCACGACCTCATCATCGGTCGAGGCGATCACCAGAGCAACCCCTTCCAGATCATCCTCTTCAAAGGTGCCCTGACGAAAATGAAGCTTGTCCTCAGCCTGCATATCCTTGAGGTTACCCAAAAGTTCCGGGCTTACCACGGTGAGCTGGGCCCCGGCCTGCAGCAGCAGTGCGGCCTTACGTGCAGCCACCTCGCCACCACCTACAACGAGGCAGCGCTGGCCGCGAATATTCATGAAAATCGGTAAAAAATCCATCAGTCTCGCTTATTCACTACAACGCCAAACACGGCGAAAGGGCCGCATAGTTTACCTGTTTCAGTGCCCATTACCTAGTCAAACAGGTCAATCGAGCGATTGAGCACTCCTCATCCTGGCAAAGATATGGGGACAGGGTCTCGAAGAAGCAATCCCTTCGTGGCAGAATACCCGCACAGAATAAGTGCATATAAAGAAATTGATGCACCACATTAGTACATTGTATAGGCAGGATGTGACCCACTTCACACCCCATGCGTTGAGGCAAGTTACACTACAAATAAAACGAACAACGAAAAGGACTACGATGAAGGCACTATACAAGTATATCCTACTGCTCCTTCCCCTCACCTTTCTCTGCAATCTCCCCTTGCAGGCTGCTGAAGAGTTTCCCGTCCGCGCCCTCTACCCCAAGGTCAAACCCATCGAGATTGATGAACTCTACGACACACTCGATAAGGTCATCGTTTTTGATGTCCGCAGCAGCTACGAATATGAAACACTCCACATCAAAGGGGCAAGACATCTGGCTCTGAACGACCGTAATTTCGAGTCTGAACTGAAACAGTTGCGCGAAACCGAACAGCGCCCCTTCGTCTTCTACTGCAACGGTCACACCTGTAAAAAATCGTACAAGGCGACCCATAGGGCCATGCAGGCACACATCGATAACGTCTACGCCTTCGATGCGGGCATCTTCGACTGGACCAAAGCCCATCCGGATCAAGCGGTATTGCTAGGGAAAACACCAGTCAACCCCAAGCGACTGTTAAGTAAGGCGAAACTAAAAGCGCATATGCTGGAACCCGAGGCGTTTGGACAACGTGCCAATAGCCAGGCGTCGATTGTCCTGGATATTCGCGACACGATGCAAAAAAGTGCCATCAGCCTCTTCCCGATGAGGCAGCACTCCGTACCATTGGATAACAACAAACTGAAAAACTATGTCGACAAGGCTAAACAACAGAACAAAACACTGTTGGTCTACGATGCGGTGGGGAAACAGGTACGCTGGCTGCAGTACTACCTGGAGGATGAACAGGTGCCCAACTACTACTTTATGAAAGGCGGGGCCAAGGCATTCCTTGGTTACTGAGCAATAAAAAAGGCGGGATTACCCGCCTTTTTTTATTGAACGATATTTAGCACTCCCCAGGTTTTAGTACCTTAATCCCGCCCATGTAGGGCTGCAGGGCCTCGGGGACCGTCACTGAGCCATCCGCCTGTTGGTAGTTTTCCAGAATCGCCACCAGCGCACGTCCGACGGCCAGCCCGCTACCATTGACGGTATGCACCAATTCCGGTTTCTTGGTCTCGGGGTTACGCCAGCGCGCCTGCATACGCCGCGCCTGGAAGTCGCGGAAATTGGAGCAAGATGAGATTTCACGATACTTGCCCTGCCCCGGCAACCAGACCTCCAGGTCATAGGTCTTGCAGGAGGAGAAACCGATATCCCCGGCACACAGGTTCATCAGCCTATAAGGCAGGCCGAGACGTTTAAGCACCTCCTCGGCATGGCCCGTTAGCGCTTCCAGGGCCTCGAAGGAGTGCTCAGGGTGGACGATCTGCACCAGCTCAACCTTCTCAAACTGATGCTGCCGGATCATCCCGCGGGTATCCTTGCCGTAGGAACCGGCCTCACTACGAAAACAAGGAGTGTGGGCGGCAAAACGCAGCGGCAGATCGATCGCCTCGACGATTTCATCGCGCACCATATTGGTTACCGGTACCTCTGCTGTGGGGATGAGGTAGTAATCATGCTCACCCTGCAGGGCAAAAAGGTCCTCTTCGAATTTGGGCAGTTGCCCTGTCCCGCGAAGTGAATCGGCATTGACCATATAGGGTACATAGGTCTCCCGATAACCATTCTCTGTGGTGTGGAGATCCAGCATGAACTGGGTCAGCGCACGATGCAGACGTGCCACCGGGCCGGTCATCACGGCAAAGCGTGACCCAGTAAGCTTGGCGGCGGTATCGAAATCCAACCCACCCAGTCGTTGACCGATATCCACATGGTCGAGTGGCTCGAAATCGAATTGCGCCGGTTCGCCCCAACGGCGGATCTCGACATTATCCTCCTCGTCCTTGCCATCAGGCACGCTCTCATCAGGAAGATTGGGTACCCCCATGAGTATGCTGCCCAGCTCCTCCTGGATCGCCGATAACCGCTCCTCCGCCTGTTTTAGCTTGTCGCCAAGGTCCGCCACTGCATCCAGAAGTGGTTGGATATCCTCCCCCTTGGCCTTGGCCTGGCCTATCGCCTTGGAGCGCTGATTGCGCTCGCTTTGCAGCTCCTGGGTCTTGACCTGGACCTCCTTGCGCTCGGTCTCCAGCCTGGCAATGGCATCAACATCCAGCTCAAATCCACGACGTGCCAGTTGGGCCGCCGTTGCATCGAGATCGCCGCGAAACAGACGGGGGTCTAACATAATGAACGATTCCTTCTATACCTGATTAATACTGTTATTCGTGTTCGTTTACATGTGCCGGCCAGCTCAACATGTGGCCCGGCTTCACCGTAGTGGCAATATGTTCCATGATCTTCTCAACTTTGTCGGGAGTATCAAAGAACTCCACCACAAGGGGTAGCTCCATACCCAGATCGATAAATTTACTGGTGTGGATCTCCCCTGAATCACCAAAACCGGCGATACCGCGAAAGACGCTCACGCCCTTCACCTGCTCCCAGTCGTGCAGGCGTTTGAGCAGGTTCTCCAGTTGAGCCTCCCCTTCATTAAGGTAGAGACGCACTACCGTCACCTCGGTCTGTTTCATAACTGCCTCCCGGCAACCAGTCCCAGCCAGGCTGCCATCACACAAAGCACGACGCTCAAAACCACATTCAGCAGGGCCTTAACAATGGCCCCACCCTCCAGCAGGTTCATCGTTTCAATAGAGAAGGTGGAAAAGGTGGTGAAGGCGCCCAGAAAGCCCACCATGATTAATGCTCGCCACTCAGGCCCCAGAATAGAGCGCTCCACCAACCAGACATAGCAAAAGCCCATTATCAGCGAACCGAGCAGATTGACCGCCATCGTACCGTAGGGAAAGGCCTTACCCAGCAACCCATAGACCCAACCTGAGCTCCAGAAACGAAGCAGCGCACCCAATGCCCCACCTGCGGCAATAGCAAGACTCTGTCCCATTAACCCTGTCCCAACTGAAAACCCATCCCGCTATTCTACCCGAGTTAGCAGCAAGTTTGTCCCCATCAATCTTTTGATGTTGTGAACCCCGTCATCCGTCGGCACCGGTCTATTCTGGTATAAACAGTATGCAATTTTCCACAGGAGTGCACCCGACAAGCCATTGGATGCAAAGAAGCGACATGACGACCACGGAATTAATAAAGGCCCTGGCAAAACAACTGGGAGTCAGTCAAAAAAAGGCCCGCAGCCTGCTGGATAGCTATACATCTGCCATCAGTGAACAACTGGCAGACGATAACTCGGTCATTTTGCGCAATTTCGGTACATTTTCTGTCAAGCATATAGCCGAGAAAAGAGGCTATCTCCCGTCAAAGGGCGAAATGTGTCTGATACCCGCCCACCGCAAAGTCAGCTTCAAGGCGTCCAAGCGCCTGCGTGACGAGCTCAGCGGGGCAAAATAGCGTGACGAATGTATACAACCAGGCCTTGCTCGATGATATCGCACGGCAACATGAACTCCCCATGCCGTTACTCAAGGAGGCTTCACGGGCGATTCTGAGCACCATTCATGATGGCCTTCAAAGAGATGGTGTCGTGAGAATCAGTCATTTCGGCACCTTTCGTCTCAAAGCTGTCGCTGCGCGCAAGGGGATAAACCCGCAAACGCGAGAATCCATCACCATACCCGCCCATCAGCGCGTCATCTTTTCTCCAGGCAAAGCGCTGCGAGAACGAATCCAGCCCGCTATGCCTCCGCCTATCCCATTGCATTCAACTGCTACCCATAGTGATCATCGTGAGACCGAATTGTCACCCAAGGAGCAGCCACAACGAGGGAAAACTGCCAAAACTACTGAACCAGCTGCATCACGAGGTATGATGCCCCTCAATATCGCCGTTGATAAGGAAGAGGCGACAAACGTCGTCACTGTGGATACAGCTTCCGCCACTCTCGAGGCAGGAGAAAAAGAACTCAACACGGTAGAGTCACCCGGGGTTAAACAGAGCGCACCCTCACCGGAGGATAACAGGGAGAGTCATCAAACTTCTCCGGACGATATCGACCTCGGTCCTTTCGAGCAGTCAGCGGCAAACGAAAGCCCTGATACGAAAACAAACCGCGCAGTCATCGTCGGGACTCTCGTTGCTGTGTTGCTGCTAAGCGCGTTGACGCTGCCCTATCTGTTGGCCCGTTTTCCCTCTTCACCGGGTCAGAATGAGGGGAATAAACCTTTGGCTGCGGAAAAGAGAGGTTCCATTTCCCCTCTATCGGCACCTGACAGAATCGGTAACAAATCTCCCGACATCACATCCGCCCCTACCCTTCAGACTACTGAGAAACAGGGGGAGGATATCCCGCCCGCTCACTCTGCAAAGCAAAATACCAGGACACAAGACAGCCAGGTGGCAAGCACGCCTGTTCAGCAGGTAAACGCTACCCCGGAAGAACTTACTCCAGATACAGCCACGACCACTGGCAACTACTATTTCACAGCGACCCGTCACCGACTGGTTTCAGGTGACAGCCTCTGGCGCCTTGCCGCCAGGAACTATCATGATCCACTGTTGTGGCCCCATATCTATCAGGCCAATACCGATCGTATCGACAACCCTGACTTTCTGAGAGAAGGTCGCAGTCTGATAATCCCGACACTGCAGGGCTCACCTGATGCGTTAACGCAGAGTGACAGGCACAATATTGCTGAGGGATATTACATGGCCTACCGCTACTATCGTAAGGCAGGTCAGAAAGACGCCTTGTTTGCCCTGCTTGAGGCCAAGCGCTACGGGCACTCCGTAGTGGCGAAGAAACAGTCGCGGGAACGATAATCTACTGTGCCGGATTAGCCATTACCGGCGATAGCGCCGATCCAACTCCTCAAGGTGTGAAAGTTTTTCAGCGATTTTCTGCTCCAGCCCCCGCGGGACAGGCTGATAATACTGCCTTTCTCCCATCTCCTCAGGAAAGTAATATTCTCCAGCCGCATAGGCCTCAGGTTCATCATGGGCATAGCGGTACTCATGCCCATACCCCAACTCTTTCATCAGCTTGGTCGGGGCATTGCGCAGGTGAACAGGCACCTCCAGTGATCCACCAGAACGTGCATCGGCCATCGCCGCATTATAGGCCATATAGACCGCATTGCTCTTCGGTGCACAGGCCAGATAGACAATGGCCTGAGCAATAGCCAGTTCCCCCTCCGGTGAGCCCAGACGCTCCTGCACATCCCAGGCATTCAGCGCCAGCTGCAGGCCGCGTGGGTCGGCATTACCGACATCCTCCGAGGCCATACGCACCACCCGTCTGGCCACATAGAGCGGATCGACCCCGCCATCAATCATACGGGTAAACCAGTAGAGGCTGGCATCCGGCTTGGAACCACGCACCGACTTGTGCAGGGCAGAGATTTGGTCGTAAAAGGCCTCTCCCCCCTTGTCGAAACGGCGTACACCGCCAGCCAGCACCTCATTAAGGGTCTCCTCACTGATGAGCTCCTGATCATCGACCCGATCGGCAAGGTCAGCCGCGATCTCAAGCAGGTTCAGGGCACGACGGGCATCGCCATCGGCCACCTCCGCGATACGGTGTCGCAGGTTATCCGGCAGCACGATCGGGCGTTCACCCAGACCCCGCTCACTATCCTCAAGGGCGCGCTGCAATATGGTATCAATATCGCCGGCATCCAGGCTTTTCAGGACATAGACACGCGCTCGGGAGAGTAGCGCGTTATTCAGTTCAAATGACGGGTTCTCGGTTGTGGCGCCGATAAAGGTAAAAGTGCCATCCTCGATGTGCGGTAAAAAGGCATCCTGCTGGCTCTTATTAAAACGATGGACCTCATCGACGAACAGCACAGTTGCCTGCCCCATCTGCCTGGCCTGACGGGCCTGGTCCACGGCGGCGCGGATCTCCTTAACCCCGGAAAGCACGGCTGAGATGGTCAGAAACTGGGCATCCCCATGGCCGGCAAT
>JBEPXU010000074.1:0-9094 GCA_041641735.1 Ectothiorhodospiraceae bacterium | reverse complement strand
CACACTGCTTGCCGTTACACTTATACGCATCTACCCGCTTCCGGGAGTCGACTTATGAGTCTGATCAATCAAATGCTCAAGGACCTGGAGTCACGCCATCGTCCCAGCAGTGAAGCCCAGGGCGCAATTTCCGGCATGGTCGGCTCACAGCAGGGCGCCCCGCGCCATGGTCTGATGCTCGGCCTGATCGCCGTCGTTGTGCTGATGGGGGCAACCCTCGGTTACCTGCTCTGGCCAATCGATCCAGTAACTGCGCCAGAGCAGCAGACTGCTAAGGCTGAAGCCCCTGAAATTGTCACACCCGAACCTGAACAAAAGTCACCGTTCACTCCACAAGAGCAAGCGCAGGAGACAACTGACCAGGGAGCCCCTTCCACACCGGTGTTGGTGGAAAAGCATCAGCCCTCTACGGAACAAACACCCGTACAGATAGCGCAACAACCGGTAATAACACCCCCCGAAGCCCCGGTACGCAAGGCAGCACAGCCCTCCACATCCAGGCCGGTTAGCATGGACATTGCGGAGGAAGACGGTGACCAACGTATCGAAAAACGCATACATCCCCTACGACCGGCGCAGATCGCCGAACAACGCTATCAGGCGGGTTATCGTCGCATGCAACAGGGCGACCATCGGGGTGCCGAGGCGCAGTGGCAAAAGGCACTGGAGGCAGACCCAACGGATATTCCCAGCCGCGAAGCCCTTGCTGCGCTCTACCTAGCCGAAGGGCGCCGGGTCGAAGCGAGCGAACAACTCCAGCAGGGGCTGGACTACCACCCTGGTTACGGTCAATTCGCCCTGCTCTACGCCCGATTGCAGATGGGGAACGGTGACAATGCCTCCGCAATACAGGTCATGGAGCACGCCCTAGAGGAGCAGCAACAATCGGCTGACTTCTACGCCTTTCTCGCGGCCATCTATCAACAAAGCAAAGAGTATGCAAAGAGCATCGCCGCGTACCAGCGTGCACTTAACCTCAAACCCAAGCAGAGTGTCTGGTGGATGGGTATCGGTATATCACTGGAAGGAGCAGGCAAGAGCAGTGAGGCAGTCACTGCCTATCACGAGGCCATCGACAGCGGCAGGCTTACCCCCAAACTGCGGGATTTCGTCAAGGGTCGGCTACAGATGCTGGAATAGTGTCTCACCCGGTTCGACTATTCATCCAGACCCGGCACGGGCACATGCCCAGACCTCAATATTATCGACACCACTTCGCCTGAGCGTCCGAGCAAGCTCCGCGACTGTCGCACCGGTGGTGATCACATCATCGAGGATCGCCACATGGGACGGTAGGCCCCGATCCACGACGAAGGCTCCTCGCATGTTCTTTCGCCGCTCCTCCCTGCCTTTAAGCGAGGTTTGTGCTGGCGTATGACGCACACGCCGACATCCCTGCCTATCAATCGGCACACCCAGCTGACGTGATACTGGCCGGGCCAGCTCCAACGCCTGGTTATACCCTCGCTGTCGGAGCCTGGCATGACTCATCGGGACCGGGATAATCAACTCCGGCAGTGGGCCACCAGAGCGAATAACCGTACTGGCGAGCAGAGACCCCAGAAGAGGCGCCAGCTCCAGGCGACGATGAAACTTCAATTGCTGCAGCAGATAATCCAGTGGCGGGGCGTAACGAAAGGCTGCAACCGTGCGCTCAAAAGGGGGAGAGCGCCGACTACAGGGACCGCAGATCACCCCTTCTGCATTTAGCGGAATTCCGCAGCGGGGGCAACCGGTTCGGTTCTGTTGCAAATCCCCCAAACACTCCAGACAGAGGTCGTAGGGATGCTCGCCTTTTGCTCCGCATAGCACGCACTCGTGTGGATAGAGAAGGCGGTGCGCACCAATTAACCAGTTGTAAACCTTTCTTGTTCTCAACATTTGACAGCCCATCCATGAGCAGGAATACTTGGTCCAAGTCTACTCGTCGCAACCGTGCGGCTCAAACCAGGATATATCAATGAATCAGAGTGTAGCGGCCACCGCCGAGAGCGGTGCTTTTCGTCATGATTGGACACCTGAGGAGATCGAGGAGCTCTTCGCACTCCCCTTCAACGACCTGATTTTCCAGGCCCAGCAGGTGCATCGCCAGCACTTCGAGCCCAACACGGTACAGATCAGCACCCTGATTAACATCAAGACCGGCGGCTGCGCCGAGAACTGCGGTTACTGCTCACAGAGCGCTCACTTCGACACCGGTCTGGAACGCGAGGCACTGATGGCGGTCGATGAGGTCATCAGCTCCGCCAAGGCGGCCAAAGAGGGCGGCGCTACC
Organism: Ectothiorhodospiraceae bacterium; assembly: GCA_041641735.1. Lineage (GTDB taxonomy): Bacteria > Pseudomonadota > Gammaproteobacteria > Thiohalomonadales > Thiohalomonadaceae > JAPHTQ01. The sequence continues at coordinate 6,819 of JBEPXU010000074.1, read as the reverse complement.
CGTTTCTGTATGGGCGCGGCCTGGCGCAAGCCCAAGGCGAAGGACATGGAAGTGGTTATTGCCATGATTAAGGGCGTCAAGGACCTTGATATGGAGGCCTGCGTCACTCTCGGCATGCTCGAAGATGAACAGGTTGAACAGCTCAAGGCTGCCGGCCTCGACTACTACAACCATAATGTCGACACCTCACCCGAGTACTACGACAAGGTGGTCACCACTCGTAAATTCTCTGACCGCATCGAGACCATCAACAAGGTGCGAGAAGCCGGCATTAACGTCTGCAGCGGCGGTATCCTCGGCATGGGTGAGTCACGTAGCGATCGCGCCTCGATGCTTCAGGAGCTGGCCAACCTGCCGGAACACCCGGGCAGCGTGCCGATCAATCTCCTGGTTAAGGTTCCGGGCACACCGCTCGGTGACACCCCGGACCTGGACATCTTCGAGTTTATCCGCACCATCGCCGTGGCGCGCATAATGATGCCCGCCTCCTATGTGCGCCTCTCTGCCGGGCGCGAGACAATGCACGACGAAGCCCAGGCACTGTGCTTCATGGCCGGTGCCAATTCACTGTTCTACGGTGATAAGCTTCTTACCACCGACAACGCCACCACCGACCACGACAAGCAGCTGTTCCAGCGGCTGGGGATCCAGGCCGAGGGCTGAGCGCTCAATCATGAAGGACCTTGCTGCTGAACTGGCCGCCCGCGAGGCGGCCAATCTTTATCGCCGTCGTCGCACCATCGACGGTCCTCAGAGACCGTTACTAAGTAGCGGTGGCCGCGAGTTACTCAGCTTCTGCAGCAACGACTACCTTGGGCTGGCCAACCATCCTGAAATCATCGCTGCACTGAAAAAGGGGGCCGATACCTACGGTGTCGGCGGCGGAGCGGCACACCTGGTCAACGGCCACAGCCGGGCCCATCACCAGCTGGAAGAGGAGCTGGCCGCCTTCACCGGACGGCAACGAGCACTGCTCTTCTCCACCGGTTATATGGCCAACCTCGGCGTTGTCAGCGCTTTGGCGGGGAGTGGCGATGCGGTATTCGAGGATCGCCTCAACCACGCCTCACTGCTCGATGCCGGCCTGCTCTCACGTGCCCGACTCAGTCGCTTTGCCCATGCCGACAGCAGTGCGCTGGAGGCAAAGCTCAGCAGCAGTAAGGCCGAAGAGAAGTTGGTACTCACTGACGGTGTCTTCAGCATGGACGGTGACATTGCACCGCTGCCTGAACTGGCAGAAGTGGCGAGAAGACACGACGCCTGGCTGATGGTCGACGATGCCCACGGTATGGGAGTACTGGGTCACAAGGGGGCCGGCAGTCTGGAGCAGTTTGGTCTCGGTCCCGACGAGGTACCGATACTGATGGGCACGCTGGGGAAGGGCTTCGGTACCTTCGGTGCCTTTATCGCCGGCAGCGACGCACTCATCGAGTACCTGATCAACACTGCCCGTCCCTACATCTATACCACCGCCACCCCGCCTGCCATCGCCGAGGCAACCCGTGCCAGCCTGCAGCTGGTACAAAATGAGGGATGGCGCCGTGAAAAACTGCAACAACTGATTCGCCGCTTCCGTTCCGGTGCCGAGCAGTTGGGCCTCACCCTGATGGACTCGCCAACCCCGATCCAACCACTGCTCATCGGTGATGCAGGCAGGGCCGTACAGCTCAGTGAGGCACTGCTCGATCATGGCATCCTGATCAGCGCCATCCGACCGCCCACCGTTCCCGAGGGGACGGCACGCTTGCGTATTACTCTGTCCGCCGCCCATACGGAGGAGCAGATCGACCGCCTGCTCTCCGTGCTGGAGGAGTGCCATCGATGAGCCTCTATTGTGAATCCCGCGGCCAGGGACAAGACCTGGTGATGCTTCATGGTTGGGGGCTGCATGGCGGTCTCTTCGGCCCGGTCGTCGATAAACTTGCCAGACATTTCCGTCTGCACCTGGTCGACTTGCCCGGCCACGGGCGAAGCCCCACGCTCAATTGCGACTATACCCTGGCAAACGTCGCGCAGGCCGTCGCCGAGCGTGTGCCTGCAGATGCATCCTGGCTCGGCTGGTCTCTGGGCGGGCGTATCGCCCTGCAGGCGGCGATCGACTCTGTCGCGATAGATCGACTGATTCTGGTCGGCACCAACCCCTGCTTTACCCAGAAACCGGACTGGCCCCACGCCATGCCCGAAACCGAGTTGGAACAGTTCGCTGCCTCACTGCGCGATAACTACCGAACCACCCTGCAACGTTTCCTTGCCCTGCAGTCGCGCGGTTCGGAGCGTGCCCGCGAGGAGCTGCGCAACCTGCGCGAGTCCCTGTTCGCCCACGGCGACCCGGACCCGCAGGCCCTGGCCGGCGGCCTGGCGATTTTGCGCGATGCTGACCTGCGCCCGGCACTAGCGAAAATTGAACAAGCGACACTGGTGCTACACGGAGAACGCGACACCCTGGCGCCGCTGGCCGCCGCCGAATACACCGCGGCGCAACTGCCCAACGCCAAACTCGAAGTGATCGACGGTGCGGGACACGCTCCGTTCATCTCCCATCCTGTCCAGTTCGTCGACAAGGTCACGGAGTTTCTTCATGGCTGACTTTCCCCGACCGACGAAACAGGATATCCGCGCCGCCTTCGAGGCCTCCGCCGACCGTTACGACGATGTGGCCTTTCTGCAACGCGAGGTGGCCTCGCGACTGCTGGAAAGACTCGACCTGCTGAAGATGACACCCGCGACGATTCTCGATCTGGGAAGCGGCACCGGCCACTGCACTGAGGCGCTGGCAAAGCGTTATCCCCATGCGCGAGTCGTGGCACTGGATCTCTCTGAGACGATGCTCCACCACACGCGCCGGCGTTTCTCGCACTGGCAGCGTTTTCGCAAAAAGCACGGCTTTATCAGCGGCGATGCCGAAAACCTGCCTTTCGCCGACAACAGCTTCGAAATGCTCTTCTCCAACCTCACCGTACAGTGGTGCGGTGATCTGGAACAAACCTTCAGTGAATTCCGTCGCGTACTCAAGCCGGGCGGCGTACTGTTCTACACCACCCTGGGACCGGACACGCTCAGGGAGCTGCGCGCCAGCTGGGCTGAGGTGGATGAAGGTGTGCACGTGAACACCTTCCTCGACCTGCACGATGTCGGCGATGCCATGCTGCGTTCACGCTTGGCCGAACCGGTGATGGACATGGAACACATCACCCTCACCTACCGTGACAGCATGACCCTGATGCGCGACCTCAAGGAACTCGGTGCCCATAACGTCAATCCCGGTCGCCAACAGGGGCTTACCGGTCCGCGTAAACTCAAGGCGGTGATGCAGGCCTATGAACAGTTTCGTCAGGCCGACGGGCTGCTGCCGGCCACCTATGAGGTGATCTACGGCCACGCCTGGCGCGGCGATGAGACCGCTCGGCCCCCGGTCGATCCGGATGTGGTCGGCGTGCCGCTCGAACTACTCAAAAGAGGAGAGTCATGAAGGGTTTTTTCGTCACCGGAACCGACACCGAGATTGGCAAGACCTGGTGCAGTCTGGGACTAATCGCACGGCTGCAGCAGGACGGCCATTGCGTCACCACAATGAAACCGGTTGCCAGCGGTTGCGAGTCCACATCCGAGGGCCTTCGCAACGATGATGCCCTAAAGCTGCAGGCGCAAGCCTCACTGTCACAACCTTATGAGCGCATCAATCCCTTTGCCTTTGCGCCGGCCATTGCGCCGCATATCGCTGCCGCAGAGGCGGGCGTGCGTATTGATATTGATGCTGTTGCTGATACCGCCCGTGAACTCGGCAACCAGTGTGACTATATGGTAATAGAGGGGGTGGGGGGCTGGCAGGTTCCGCTCAATGAGCAGGATAACGTTGCGGATATGGCGGCGCGACTCGACCTGCCGGTAATACTGGTAGTCGGTCTGCGCCTCGGTTGCATCAACCACGCCCTGCTCACTGCCGAATCGATCCGTGCCCGTGGCTGTAACCTCGTGGGCTGGATTGGCAACATTGTCGATCCGCAGATGCAGGAGCAGCAAAATAATATCGATGCCATCGCGGCACGTATTAATTCGCCACTACTGGGCGTGGTACCTCACCTGCAAAAACTGGAATCAAACGTGATCGCTGAACACCTCAGCCTGCCCTAACCGGGCTGAGCGCAGCTCATTCAATAAAGGTCGTGCAAACCGCCATAGAGCCCCAGCACGTAACGCTCCCTATCCGGTGAGCTCTCTTTAACGATGCAGTAGCCCGGCGTCTCCTCCAGCGAAAAGCGATTACTGGCCTGGACCTCATCGGGTACATGAGAGCGCACAATGGCCTTAAAACCGTCGATTTCGCTATCCCGGACAAAGCGGGCCACATTGTAGGTGTAGTGGTAATTGTCATCGTAGATCGCGATATTGATACGCCCGACAGGTTCTACCTCTCCACTGTGGCTATAGAGTTCAGGCTTCTGTTCGAACTCATCCTGCGGTACCCACAGGCAAAGGGAGTACTCCTCAAAGGTAAAACCATGACGGTTCTGCATCATGTATTCCCACAACAGGAAATACTCCAGCGCGACAAAGCGGATACTGGTCTCGCCCGCGGTGTTGGTCATCCTGCAACGGATCAGCTTATGGAACTCGTTATTCCGGCCCGCGTCTGTATCTTCACTGCTCATCGAGAACCTCTCGGCCTGTCCTGATTCTTACTCTTCGACTCATACTCCCACTTCCTGAAACTATAATCCATAAGCGGTAGCGGTGACAGACTAAACGGGCTCCAAAAAAAACGGCCTCCGAAGAGGCCGTTTTTTTAGCGAATGGTAACGGGGACGTCAGGCCGCCAGAACGTTTTTCAGTTTTTTCATCGCGTTCTTCTCCAGCTGACGAATGCGCTCGGCCGAAACGTTGTACTTATCCGCCAGTTCCTGCAGGGTCGATTTGTCCTCAGTCAACCAGCGCGAGGCAACAATATCCCGGCTACGATCATCCAGGCCGCTGAGTGCCTCATGCAACTGGTTGTTGCTATGGCTGGTCCACTGCTCGTCCTCGACCTGTGTGGCCGGCTCGAAGCGGACATCCTGGAGGTAGCTGGCGGGCGTGACCTCCATATCGTCGTCGTCATTGCTGTCCGGCGAGCTGTCAAAAGCCATATCACGTCCACTTAGACGCGATTCCATCTCCAGCACATCGGCACGGGTGACACCGAGGGTCTCGGCAACCTTGTCGACCTCCGCATAGGAGAACCAGCCGAGGCGCTTCTTGGAGCTGCGCAGGTTAAAGAACAGCTTGCGCTGCGCCTTGGTGGTGGCGACCTTAACGATACGCCAGTTGCGCAGAATAAATTCGTGGATTTCGGCACGAATCCAGTGAACGGCGAAGGAGACGAGACGCACGTTCATGGTCGGGTCGAAACGGCGCACCGCCTTCATCAGGCCGATATTGCCCTCCTGAATCAGATCGGCATGGGGCAGACCGTAGCCGCTGTAGCCGCGTGCGATATGGGCGACAAAGCGCAGGTGGGACATGATCAGCTTACGCGCCGCTGCCATATCCTCGTCATTACGGTAACGAACCGCGAGCGCATGCTCTTCCTCGGCACTGAGCACCGGGATCTTGTTTACGGCCTGGGTATAGGCCTCGATGCTGCTCATCGGAAAATTAATCTGTAAATCCATAGCCTTGGACATTGGATTCCTCCCAACTTGAAACCTGTTCTGGCAATCGTTAAAACCTACTATACCACTCAGGTATTATATTGCCAAGCGTTTTTGTTGGTCTTTAAGACAGGGCAGATACCCGCAAGTTCCCTGGGGTGATATCAGGCGAGCACTAATTCGCTGACCAGGGGAGTCGGGGCGCCCTCTTCAGAAATATAATATATGCAATTACGCCCCATTTCCTTGCTGACGTAAAGTGCTTTGTCTGCCAAGGTAAGCAAACGGTTAAGATCGGCTCTGGGGTGATCCTCGTCACCGGCCATACCGATACTGACTGTCACCGTGACCCCTTCAGGTTGAAGTGCTTCGGTTTCGGCACGTATCGCCTCAGCACGCCGCATGGCATCCCCGCGCAGCACACGTGGCAGCAATACCGCGAACTCCTCACCGCCGAATCGCACCACCATCCCATCCGGGTGCAGGCGATTAAGCAGTTCTCCCATGGACGCCAGGATATGGTCGCCAACAAGCTGACCGTGCACACTATTGATTTCAGCAAGGTGATCGATATCGATAACCATTGCCCAGAAGGGGCGATTTTTTGGATGGTTGTAGAATGACTCACCATTTTCAAGCAGGTAGTGCCTGTTATGCACCCCGGTCAGGGAATCGGTCGCTTCTACAGCCTCCATCGCCCGCGACTGGCGCTGCAAGGCGTCGTGTTGCTGCCGTATCAACAACAGAGAATGGACGCGGGCCATCAAGGCCTCCTCGACCATGGGTTTGCTGACGAAGTCATTGGCACCCGCATGGAAGGCCTCGATCTGCGCCTTCTCGTTATCATTCCCTGTAATCATCAGTACCGGCAGTTCCTGTCGGGAGTAGTGCAAACGAGCACGCACCTCATGTAGCAGATCGTCTCCGTTCATCCCCCCCTGGAGGTGAAAGTCGGTTAAAAGGATATCGAACTGCCCCTCCTCGTCACGCTCCTCTTCCGGCACACTTTGGTTACGCTTTAGAATAGCAAGCGCCTCCTCTGCCGATGTGACGTGATGAACCTTCAGGCCATGCCGCTCGAGGATGCGGCGTGTCAGTGTGGCCGCCGTGAGGCTATCTTCCACATAAAGGACCCGGCCGACCACGCCGGTATTACGCTGCCAAAAAGCCTTGATGAACTGCCCGAAGGCGG
>JBEPXU010000073.1:0-9132 GCA_041641735.1 Ectothiorhodospiraceae bacterium | reverse complement strand
CGGGGCGAAGGTGGCGCAAAGCGCCTTGCCGTGTTTAATCACGCCACCGATAAAGTGGTAACCCAGTTCGGTCAGGCCCAGGCCACGCGGGTCGTCCTTGGGGTCGCAGGCGAAGAGGTTCTTGCCAGTCTCCGGATCACAAAGCGACATATTGAAGTGGGCACCGTTGCCGGTCTTGTCGGCGAAGGGCTTGGGCATAAAGGTGGCAATCAGCCCCTCCTCCTTGGCGTACTCCTTGGCCATCAAACGCAGGAAAGTGTAACGGTCGCAGGTGGTCACTGCATCGGCATACTGGAAGTCGAACTCAAACTGACCGTTGGCATCCTCGTGATCGAAGGAGTAGAGGTCCCAGCCCAGATCGTTGATGGTGGTGGCCATCTTGTCGAGCCAGGTGAACTGGTCGAGAAAACCACGGGCGTCGTAACAGGGCTTGGTGAGTTTGTCATCCGGGTTAGGCACCTCAACTGTGCCGTCCTCGTTCTGCTTCAGGACAAACAGCTCCGCCTCGATCCCAAGATTGAATCCGAAGCCCATCTCATTGGCCTTCTCAATCTGTTTCTTCAGTGCCACCCGCGTGTTCAGTTCGTAGGGCTTGCCGTAGAGGGTGTTGTCCGCCGGCATCCACGCCATCTCCGGCTGCCACGGCAACTGGATGATATGATCCAGATCGGGAACCGAGGCGATCTCATCATCATTCGGTTTCTGTCCCAAGCCGTCCAGGGCATAGCCAGTGTAGAGTTCGGAACCGTGCGCCATGTGCTCCAGGTGGTCGATGGGCACTACCTTACCCTTGGGGATGCCGTGGATATCCACGTAGGCACCCATGCAATACTTGACTCCCTTCGCCTTAAGGTCCTGTTGAATTTTCTTAATCTCGTCGGCGCTTTTCATCGCAATCTATTCCGTCGTTAATCTGACTTGCTCGAAGTAGGAGTGGGCAAGAGGCGGTTGCTCCCGCATACCCCTGGTTATCAGTGCACTGAGGTCTTCCACCATCCAGCGATAGAGCTCATCGCCCTTATCCTTGCTGGCCTGGCTGGGAAACCCTGTCACACCATTGAGACTGGTGCGGTTAACCGGATGGGCGAAGACACTCTCTCCGGTCCTGTCCGGATCATCCGCATCGGAAATCTTCTCTTCGCGTACCATCTGCGGTGCGATGGCCTGCATCAATGCGGTTTCGGCTTCATTGGCGTGCCAGTCACCGGCATCGGAAAAATGTTTTTCCCTGACTCGCTCACTTATCGTGGCGCTGTTGATCAATGCCACCATCATGTCGTCGTGCTCGGCACGAAGCATCTCCAGTGCGCAGCGTAATGGCGCGGCATTGGTAACGTGCGAATTGACCATAAACAGTCGGCGAATGCCGGAGGCATAGAGCCAATCACCAATATCCTTGATCACGTCGATGAGGGTCTTCGGCGACAGTGCAAGCGTTCCCGGCCAGCGCTTTGAGTGCCCGATGGAGCAACCATAGGGAAGCGTCGGCAATAACGGTACTCCGGTTTTCTCTGCCACATCACGACAGAGCTGCGCGGCAATCTCAGCATCCATGCCGCAACCCAGGTGCGGGCCATGTTGCTCGGTGGCACCAACAGGAAGAATCGCGCCGTCAACACCGCTTGTAACAAGTCGACCGACTTCTTCCCACGTTAACTGATGCCAATCGTTAAGCATCAGTAGACCTCACTCACTTCATCGTCGAGCGGTACCATGCGCACCATATTCAGGTGGTCTTCGCTGAGACCGACATCCTCTTCCGCAGGTGGATGGATCAGTTCCTCCAGTCGCGCCTTGGTAGCGAGAAACTCGGGACTCAATAACTGGTCCTGGTTCCGCGGATGGGGTACCGGCACCTCGATCAGTTCCTGCACCTCGCCCGGGTGCGCCTTTAGCACCAGGATCCGATCGGCAAGGTATATCGCCTCATCCAGGTCGTGGGTAATAAACAGAACCGTGATATCGATGTTCTTCCAGATATCGAGAAGATAGGACTGCATTTTCGCGCGCGTCTGTGCATCCAGTGCACCGAAGGGTTCATCCATCAACAGAATGCGCGGCTGGTTGGCCAGCGCACGAGCAATCGCCACACGTTGTTTCATGCCGCCGGATAACTGGTGCGGATAGTTGTTTTCGAACTTCGATAGCCCCACCAGATTGATCCAACTGCGCGCATCTTCCTCTGCACCGATACGACCACGCCCAGAACGCTCAAGTCCGAACATCACATTCTTTTTAACCGTCAGCCACGGAAAAAGGGTGTAGCCCTGAAAGACCATGCCCCGGTCCGGCCCCGGTCCTTTCACTGCATTACCCTCCAGCAGCACATCACCCGAGGTCTGTGTCTCGAGCCCGGCAAGCGTTCGAATCAGTGTCGACTTACCGCAGCCGGAGGGACCGATCACGGTGACAAACTCGCGGCGTTTGACCTCGAAATTGATGTCCTTCAACGCAGTGATCTTTTTTCCCTGCGGCGTGGAGAACTCCTTGTAGAGATTCTTCACTTCAAGAATCGACGGACGCTGTTTGAGTTTGGTAAAGCGCTCGCGGACCGCATCGGTCTGTTCCAGGTAACTCGGTAATTCAAAGTTATTCATAGTCGTTTTACTCCGCTTTACGCTGTGGCACTGCGCTGCCAGGGGAAGATGCGACGACCCAACCAGGCCAGGACGAGATCGGTGGTCAGGCCGATGATGCCGATCATCATGATCGCGGCGTAAACATTTTCAAAATTCTTGTAACGTGCCTGCTGGGTGATGAACCAGGTGATGCCCGAGCTGGTGCCGATCATCTCGGCAACAATCAGGTAGGTCCACGCCCAACCGAGCAGGATGCGCAGATCCTTGTAGAGGTCGGTAATAATGCCCGGGATCACCACCTTGAACAGCAACGACAAGCGTTTTGCCCCCAGCGTCATCGCCGCTTCCAGCAACGCCGGGTCGAGTTTACGCGTGGTATTGGAGACCACCAGTACCTGCTGGAAAAAGGTACCGATGAAGATAATGGCGATCTTGGGTGCCTCGTGAATACCGAGGACGGCCACCGCGAGCGCGCCAAAGGCCGGCGCCGGCAGATAGCGGAAAAATTCGATAAACGGTTCGCTTGCACGCGATACCGCAGAATAGGTGCCGGCAAGAATACCCAGCGGTACACCGAAAAGGGATGAGATGAAGAAACCCCAAAAGATAACGCTGATACTGTCACCCAGGCTTTCGTGCAGCCACTTCTCGCCTCGGCGCTGCGGCTCGGTGGTAAAGGCCGTGTAGAACGCCTTGGCAACCTCGTGTGGTGCCGGCAAGTAAATCGGGTTGGCGGGTTCACCCTGTGGTAGCGGTTTACCTGCCGACTCGACCTTTTGTGTTTGTTCCCGGAAGACCTCCTTGTCCACCAACATACCATCCCTGAAGAATGAGACACCGCCGGGATCGGTGATCTCCATTTTAGGGTGCCATATATATGGCACATAACTGACCAGACTCCAGAGCAGCAGCGGAATGAGGAAGCTCATCAACGCCAGAGTGGTTTTTCTCCTGGGTGAAAGTTCCTTGCCGACGGCAAACCACTGATCACTCATAGTCTCTCTCCGCTGCTGCCTGGTTAATCAATTAAAGCTCTTTGGTGATTGAAGCATCGACATAGTCATCAACGTTTTGCGGTGTCTTATACACCTTGTTGTCAACGTTAAACTCGTCTGAGAGCTTGGATGAACCATACAGGGATTCAAATCCGTCACCCTTTGCAAAATGCTTCTTCGCCTCTTCCAGGGTCAGGATCTTGGTGCCACTAACGAACGACTCATACTCTTCCGGAGACAGTCCAACACGCGATGCCATAATGCGAATGGCATCGTCGTGGGTCTTGGGATCCTTCAGATAATCAACTACGCGGTACCAAACCTTTGCGACCTTCTTCCACTCCTCACGGTGTGCAGAAAGGCTTGCCGGGGAGACAGCGAGCAGGTCGTAGATCAGACCGGGCTCATCCTTACTGGTGTAGATAGGCTTGGAGCCGGGAACCAGATTCAGTGCCATACCGGAGCTCGGCTGCCATGCAACGATGGCATCAACATCACCGGATGCGAGTACCTGCGGGGTTTCGTTAGTGGGGACATTAACCAGCTCGACATCCGCTTCGGTCATGCCATTGTCTTTCAGGGCATTCAGCAGCAGCAGGTGGGAGACAAAACCGATTTCAACACCGATCTTCTTGCCTTTGAGATCCTTAACGGAAGTGATACCCGGCTTGCCGATCACCATATCGTTGCCGTTGGAGTAGTCGTTCATAATAATCATGACCGACTTGGCACCGGTGGCACCGGTAACCAGCGCATCGCCGTTGGTCATGCCGACACCGTCCAGCTTGCCGGCAGCAAAGGCGTCCATGGAGGCAACGTAGTCAAACCACTCGAACTTAACCTCGACACCCTCTTCCTTGAACCACTGCTTTTCAATCGCGACCTCCCAGGCTACCCAGCCCGGCCAGTCGCTGTAACCAATCTTCAACGGTTCTGCCAGCGCTTGCGCTGACATACTCATTAGAACTGCGGCGGCAGCCGCGCTAAACATCTTCTTGATACTGCTTTTCATGGCGGACCCTCTCGTATTACGGTTTGCGTTGTGGGTATTACTGTTATAGCAACCCATGTGCCAAAACCCGTAAGGAGAAAAAAACGACGTTTTTCCGCCACTTACGAGTGTTTCTACAAAATGAAAGGATATTACGGGTGCACGTTTTGTGTGCAGAGGGGGGATCGATATGTGCCTATTTGGGGCGAAACAGCGCTAGTTTCCTCTGCGCCTGCCACAGGGGCTGCGAGGCAAGCATGCTGGAATGACTTCGAGTTTACGGCTCAGGCCGGCTTGGCAAAATCGTGCGGATCGGGCTGCTGACGCCATGCCTCAAGAACGGTGGAGGTAAAAATCAGTGCGCCGCCGATCATCTCCACAGGGGAGAGTGACTCACCGCCAATCAAGGTGGCGGAGACCACCGCCACCAGCAGTTCGGTAATCAAAAGTATCGAGGCTCGCCCCGCCTCCATGTGCGTCACGGACCACTGTGTGGCGACGGTAGCACCCAGCAGCCACAACAGGCCAAAGGCGAGTAGCCCTGCCCAGACCACAGGCTCCAGTGACGGCACGGCGTGGCCCTGCACCGGCATCAATATGGCGGCGAAGACTCCACAACCGAGGAACATCGCCGCCACCTTGGAACCGGTAGGATGGGTATGGGTGGCACGGAAGGTGATGTTGTTGAGCGCAAAGGTCATCCCCGCGGTCAGCGCAAGGATATCGATGCCCGATGGTGCTGTTTCAAGGATGGCAGCGCCACCCAGTATCAGCCACGCGCCGATCATGGCAAGGCCCACACCCAGCCAGCGCTGCAGGACGATATTCTCACCGAGGAAAACACGACCACCGAGTACACCCCAAACAGGACCGAGATAGAACAACATCATGGCGCGCACCACATCGCCGTACACCATGGAGCTGGCAAAGGCGAGGTTGGCATAACCGCCAAGGAAAAAGAACAACAGCAGAAAGTGCCACTTTCCCCGCCACTGCGCCCACTCCCGGGCAATGAGCCAGGACAAGGCGATACCGACGACACCATAGCTGCAGAGGATGAGCGGCACGCCATCGATGCCCGCTTCATTGAACGCCTTAAGTGGCCACCAGGTCAGTCCCCACATCACAGCAGAGAGCAACAACATTACAACAGGGAGCGATCCGGTCATTTTATTCGCCAGCAAAACGTTTGAAGTGATCGCGCTCGGTTGTCGCCATCCACTTATTGATTGATCGCAGATCCCCCACCGGCATATCGGTAAAGGGAAGTCGATGCAGGTAGCCATCCGGTCCGAATTCGGGGGTCATGGTGGTCAGGGTATAGCCTCTTTGTTGCTGTGACTGCCAGAGCACTTCCCACCAGCGCTGATGTGCGGCCAGTGCCTCGGCATACTCCGGTGCCGCCGGATGCGGCACCTGCGGCCCCTGATCGTAACCCACACGGGCGTGAATGTGGTGAACATTCCCGGCAATGGCCTCAATAACATCCAGCTCAGTATCGACCAGTCGTTCGCAAACCACACACCAGTGGCTGAAATCGGCGGTTAGCCGTATCTCCGGAATCGCCTCGACGATGCGCTTTGTCACCCAGGGGTTGAACAGGGTGCGACTGCGGTGTGTCTCATAACATAGCGTCAGCCCCGCCTCTTGCGCCAACGCCATTCCCCGGCGGAAGAAGTCGATACTCTGCTCCTCCGGCCAGGCATCGCAACCGGCCATGCTGGTCACGAACAGCGGCGACAATTCTCGCCCTGCGACGAACCCCTCTTCAAATGCCCCAAGGTGTTCCGCAACGCTTGCACGGCGATCCGGTACGTAGTCACCGCCGGTACAGATCTCCTGAATATAGGCGAGGCTCGCCTCATCCATGGCGGCACCAAATTCGATTCTTTCGCCGAGATCCTTCGGTGCCGGTCCCTCAATACCGTCGTAGCCATCATCCTGCGCCTGTGCGACAGCCTTGAGGTAATCACCGTCGAAGCCCCACAGGGTTTTGAAGAGTTTCTGTTGCATGGCCTACTCGAAGAATTCGGGGAAACGGTTACGTTTGCGGAAAAAATGGATATCGTGATTGGGCCAAAGCTCCGCACCGGTCTCATTAGCCAGCGACTTCAGTTTTCGAATACTCTCCAGCGCCATATCATCCCGGTCATGCCAGCACAGGCCCGGGGCGATCTCATTGTCGATATTCTCGGTCAGGTCGGCAGCATCACCCGCCAGCAGGATCGGCGGCCCCTTGGGCAGCTCGATCAACATAGACATATGCCCAGCGGTATGTCCGGGCGACTCGATGGCACGCACGCCCGGCGCCAGGTCATACTCCTCGCCGAACATCTTCCAGTTGTAGTCGCCACTGAAATCGCCGGCAAAGTAGGCGCTGTCGGCCGGCTCGTTGGCCGCCTGCCACTCCTTTTTATGCACATGGATCTCAGCGTGGCACATCTCGCACAAACCGCCACCGTGATCGAAATGGAGGTGACCGCAAAAAACAACATCCACATCCAGCGGTTTGAGCCCCAGTTCATCGAGGCGATTGGGCAAGCGCTGCTCCTCGGTCATGGTCGGCGGACCAAACTCAAACTCTTCGTTTTCGTAGTACTGCTGCCGCAGTTTTTGATCGGTGATCTTGTTGTAGTCGCACCCCACGTCATAGAGGATACGGCCATTGGCTGTCTCGATCAGATAAGCCAGGATCGGCGCCTCGATGATCGTGCCGTTACCGCGGTTACGGGTTGACAACGACTTGTCGTAACGATGGGTCGCGGTCAGGATCGGCCAGAATTTTTTTACCTGTGTCATAACGCCACCAAGTGAGATTGCTAGAAAGCGGTGAGGAAATTTACGCCGTCCACGCCGACAAAGCCCCTGCCCTTATCCGTACTCTCTGTCGGTCGCTCGTCAACGTCGTTATCGATACGTGCCACACGATTGCGGTGATAACTCGCAAGCTGGTTACGAAAAGGAATCAACTGGCTGTCGTCATCGCCGTAAAGCTTGTCGTGCAGTGCTGGTAGTTGGTGCCACGGTAGCGCCTGCTTGAAGTGATGGGCATTGTGATAGCTGAAGTTGAGCACCAGCAGGTTGAGCCATGGATGTTCGCGCGAGATAAGGTTGGAGTAGGTATTCAGGTGTTCGTACTCGCGGTCAAAGCGCTTGGCCTCCTCACCCCGTTCCTGCTCCAGTGTCTCGAAGATCTCATAGGTGTGCTGAAAGGCGTCCATGAAACGCAGCACGTGCATCATCAGGAAATAGGCCAGCACATACAGAAGCGCCGCCTTTGGCGAGTACCAAGCAAGCAGAAGGAAAAGCGTGCCGCGGATAGCCGTTACCACCATGACCCGTCGACGATTGGCTGCATAGGCCGGGCGGACAAAGGGGAGCACGATCTGCAGAGTGTGCATCATGATGTCCAGCGCCGGGATATAAAACCACTCAAGCCACTGCATCAGCCTCAGCAGCAGGGGGTATCTGCGCAGCCCGGGACGATAGTCGAAGGCCACCACATCAGCCTTGTCCACGTGATGCCGGAAGTGCTTGTGCTGCAGTGCCCCGTAATCACCATAGCAGCCACCGGTTATCCAGTTGAGCAGATGTCCCAACCGTTCGTTGTATGTCGCATTCGAGAAAATCGTGTTGTGTGCACACTCGTGGATCAGATAGGCCGCGATCACCATGCTGTGGCCGAGCAGCCATACACCCGGCAGGTTGAGATACCAGGACTGCGACAGAATCATCGCCATACCGCCGGCATAAGCGAACACCACATACCCCAATGCCAATCCGTTCGGCCACATACCATCCTGATAACGAAACAACGGCTTACCCATTGCTATATCCCCGTATTGCCACACGTTTTACTGCGCAATTGGCGTGCCACTTTCACTCTGCAGCGACTTTGCGTAACACTATGATAAAAAAGAGTATTACCCGGACAGTCTGCGACGAATACGCACCAAAGGGGGGAAACTACAGTTTTCGGGCACAAAAAAAGGGCGCCATGAGTAGACGCCCGAATGCTCTACAACGAGATGGAATTGTGATTAATGTTCAATAAGATCCCGGTATGCATGCCAACTGGCATAAGCCAATAGCGGGAAGACAACAATAAGCCCCAGGAACATCGGCACCACGGCCACGCCTGTGAACAGGGCGATAAGCGCTGCCCAAAGAATCATGGCAGCAGGGTTCTTCTTCACTACCTGAGCACTGGTCACCATCGCCGTGATTACGTCCATATCCTCCTCATCGGTCAACATGGGAACGGATGCCACAGTCAGTACATAGGTAACAGCAACCGCAATCGCTCCGATGAGACCGAATGCGACGACAACCGGCCACTGAATGGAGAGTGCAAAGCTCTGCCAGCTGGATGTACTACCAAAGATCATCCCCATTTCACCCGAGATACCGTAAACAACGGCTGTCATCTGGATTGATAACATAAACCAGGCAAGCATCATCAACACCATGATGACCCCAACGGCCAATACCGAACCGCTATTACGCTTCCAACCAGCCTTGGTGTCTGGCAATGTTGCCGGCTTGTTATGCTCCATCCGCCGACTCA
>JBEPXU010000072.1:0-9147 GCA_041641735.1 Ectothiorhodospiraceae bacterium | reverse complement strand
GCCCGTCTCCGGATCACGATTCTCCGCGAGTTTGGCAAGACCGGTAACGGCAGAGATCACCAGGTTCTCTGCCACGACGGTCTTCTCAAAACCATGAGAGACCTGACCGGCAATATTATTCAACAGATCAAGGTGTTCACGGGTATAGGCATCCTTTTCCCTCACCGCAAAAGCCAATACGGCCGACCACGCTCCGGCACCGGTGAGCGGAAAAAAAAGTACCGAGCGGCGGCCATCAGCCGCCAGGCTGGCTGCAAACTCCGCATGTTTGTCCAGTGCAGCCGTAGCGGCAAGATCAGGAATGTGCAATGAGCGCTGCTCTTCGAGCGCCCGGCCCAGCAAGGTACTCTCGGCTCGAAAACGATCGCCCTCCTTTAGCAGCGTCTCTCCCTCGGTATGAAGGTGTTGCAGAACCAGACGCTCCGCACTCTCATCCCTGACCAGAAGTCCAATCCAATCCAGCGGTAACAGATGTCGGAACTCATCAAACACGAAGTGCAGTGTCTCATCCAGTGTCCCGGCCTGGCTGATCCGCTCGGTAAGGCGAAAGATGGCATCGAGTCGCAGTGACAGAGCATTAACGCCACTGGCGATCTGCCCGATCTCATTATCGCTTTTAAGTGGGATCTGGTACCCAAACTCACCGCTGGCAATATGCCCCATCCCCGACAGGGTGCGTTTAAGCGGGCGTACGAAGGTAAGGTAGAGCAGTGTCATCAAGACAATGATGGCGACAAAGAACAGCCCCAACGCGATTTGATTGAACAGCACAATCAGGCGCATCTTGCCCTCCATCATCTGCTGGAAGGCGCCACTTAGGTTCTTCGACACCTCGGTGATCCAGCCTTCGTTCCTGATGACGTAGTCGGCCGCCTGTTCCAGCTCGGCAATACTCGTCTCGTTGCTGAATGCCGGTTCGATACCGACGCGAAAATCACGCCAGGTACGGGCAGTCAGATTGAGCTGGGCAATCGACTGTTCATCCCAGGAGCAGACCAAAGGGTCGCTTCTCCCTGTCAGCTCCGGTTCCAGGTAACGGTTCTGCAAGGAGGTAATGATTTTATCGAAGGTCTCTGCCTGCATACGCAGGTTTGCACGAAAGATCGCCGCCCCCTCCTGTCCCATGCCCTTTTCACGGTAGTGCAGGCTTTCACTGACCATGCTCTGTGCCAATGCCCTCAGCTGCCCGGACAGATTCAAAATCACATAGTCGTGTTTGCGCAGACCCAACTCATAGATGGTAAAACCGACGCTACCCGCCGCGGAAAAAAAGAGAATAATAAGGGCAAGTGTGATTTGCCGTGTCAGTGAGAGTGGAAGCAGTCTGCGAAAATACGGCCTCTCCATCAATGTAGCTCCTTGCTGTTAACCCGGTACCTGTCCCTCAGGATGGCAGGTAAATCTCACGCAGGAGTCACAAATTATTGAAATAAGATCACAACCCCCATTTAAAGAACATAGACCAGTCCCTTGCGCAGGGGCTTAGACAAGAGCGGAGATAACGCTCAACAGAAACTGGGCAACGCCATAGCCGAGTACGGCCCCCATCAACACATCGGAGGGATAGTGAAGACCCAGCAGAGGGCGTGATAAGGCCACCAGAAAGGCCATCGGATAGAGTACAACAGCCATTTGCGGAAAAAAGGCCACGGCCACCACCGAGAAACCCACCGCATGCTGGGTATGGCCAGAGGGAAAGCTGTAGCGATCAAGCGGTACCCCGGCAAGATTGATCGGCGCAAGGGAAATGAAGGGGCGCTCGCGTGAGATTGACCCCTTGCACTTGCGATAAAGCCACAGGTTGAACAGGCCGACCAGCACCATTGCGCCGGCGGCATAGCCACCCTGCCAGCCATAGAGCAGCGGCAGAATCGCCATCAGCGCATACCAGAAAATCCCGTCGCCGATACGCGAGATAAACCGGAAAAAAACAGCCCACGCACGCCGACGTGATATGCGGTTAACCAGCAGACAGAGGGTGTCGTCAGCGGCCGAAATCCGCTGCCACACGTTCACCAGATTCATCATTCACCTCCGCACCTGTATGGCGATAAAGCAGCCGCTCGAACTCGGCCCCCACCTGCTCCCAGGAGATCCCCTCCATTGCCTGTCGCGCCGCCCTGCGCATAACCTGCAAATAACTGTTATTGGCCAGCAGTGTGTGACAATGGCGCATAAACGCCCATTCATCGCCCACCTCTGCCAGCATGCCGGTTTGGCCGTGCTGCACATGGATCGCGGCGGCTGCCTCATCGAAGGCGACCACTCCCAATCCGCTGGCCATTGCCTCCAACACCACGTTACCGAAGGTTTCACTCATGCTGGGAAAGAGAAATACATCGGCCGAGGCGTAATGGCGCGCCAACTCCTCGCCCACTTTGCTGCCAACGAAGATCACCCCCTCATGGCGGGCGTAGAGCCGTACATAGTCCGGCCCGTGACCGACCAGCACCAGACGCGCAGTCGGGCTGGTCTCACGCAATTTGAGAAAGGAATCCATCACCAGACCGATATTCTTCTCCCGTGCCAGACGCCCCACATAGAGAAACACCTTGTCGCGGTGGCCTGCCCCCCACTCACGACGCAGCGACTCACACCGCTTTTGCGGTGAAAACAAACTGGTATCGATGCCGCGCCCCAGCACCTCTATGGAATCGATGTCTCCGTCCATACTGCGGCGCATCGCCTCGGTCGGCACCAGGGTACAGGCGGTCTTGTTGTGCAGGGATTTAAGGTAACGATAGACCAGCGGCTGCAACCAGCCGGCGCTGTAGTAGCTGCTGTACCGATGAAACTGGGTATGAAAACCGCTAATCGCGGGAATCCCGAGGCGACGGGCCACCTTGACTGCCGACCAGCCCAGCGGTCCCTCGGTGGCCACATAGATGATGTCCGGTCGCTGACGCTGCCAGGTTCGGGTCAACAGCCTGCCGCAAGGAAGGCCGAAACGCAGTTCACGGTAACCGGGAATCGCCATCCCCGAGACCCTCAGCGTTTGCGTCACATTCTCATCGAAGCCGCCCTCGACTGGCTGCTTCGGCCGTACCAGCTGTAGCGTATGCCCTTTTCCCGCCAGCTGCGCGACCAGTTGCGACAGGGTGCGCGCCACACCGTTGATCTCCGGCGGATAGGTCTCGGTCACCAGACAGATTCGCAACGCCTTACCCATGATTCACGCCTGCAGTCGCACATTCCATGCATCCACTCTGCGCGGGCTCTGTGACAGGCCGATGAAGCAGGGATGAACTGTTGGTGACAGGAACCCTTATCCTGACAGCGTCTTTTTCAGTAGAATGCCGGCAAGCCATCGAAACGTAAGGGAGTCCCTCAGATGCAACTCGGCACGCCACTATCCCCCTCCGCCACCCGCGTGATGCTGCTCGGCAGTGGCGAACTGGGCAAGGAGGTCATTATTGCGCTACAACGCCTCGGGGTAGAGGTGATCGCCGTCGACCGCTATGAGAATGCCCCCGGTCATCAGGTGGCGCATCGCGCTCATGTGATCAACATGGACGACCCGCAGGCACTGCGTGCACTGGTGGAGAAGGAGCGCCCCCACCTCATCGTCCCTGAGATCGAGGCCATCGCAACCGATGAGCTGGGCCGCATCGAGGCGGCTGGTTTGGCCACCGTGATCCCCACCGCCCGCGCTACCCAACTGACCATGAACCGGGAAGGCATTCGTCGCCTCGCCGCCGAGGAGCTGGGGCTGGCCACCTCCCGCTATGCCTTTGCCGAATCGCTGGAGGCGTTACAAAGTGCCATCAACCACGGAATCGGCTATCCCTGCATCATCAAACCGGTGATGTCCTCCTCGGGCAAGGGACAGTCCACCGTCAACGGTCCAGACGATGTACAGGCTGCGTGGGATTACGCCAAGTCAGGCGGTCGCATCGATCGTGGGCGGGTCATCGTTGAGGAGATGATCGATTTCGATTATGAAATCACGCTGCTCACCGTTCGCTCACGCAACGCCGGCGGCGATATCGAAACCCACTTCTGCGCCCCCATCGGCCACCGTCAGGAGAAGGGTGATTCTGTGGAGAGCTGGCAACCGCAGGCAATGAGTAGTGAGGCACTGGACCGCGCCCAGGACATGGCACGCGCCATCACCGGCAACCTGGGCGGCTGCGGCCTGTTCGGTGTGGAGCTGTTCATCAAGGGCAACGAAGTCTGGTTCAGCGAAGTCTCTCCCCGCCCGCATGATACCGGTATGGTCACCATGGCTACCCAGTGGCAGAACGAATTCGAACTGCATGCCAGAGCCATACTCGGCCTGCCCGTCTCCACCGAACTGCGTAATGCAGGGGCCAGCGCAGTCATCTATGGCGGACTTGATAAGAAAGGGATCGCCTTCGAGGGCGTGGCCGAGGCGATGGCGGTACCGCAGACAGAGTTGCGCCTGTTCGGCAAGCCCGAGTCATTTATCCGGCGTCGTATGGGCGTGGCCCTGGCCTATGGTGAGGAGAGTGATGAGTGCCGTGAACGGGCAAAAGAGGCCGCCGCAAAGGTACGACCGGTTTCGGGAGAGTAAACGCTACAAGATGGCACAATGAAAAAGGGCGCCAAGGCGCCCTTTTTAATATCCCAATCTTTCGAGGTTATTCAGGCCTGCCGACGTTTAAGACCGCCTCCGACCAGGCGTTTCAGTAGTGAAGGGCTCTCATTGCTCGAGGTGGGGGCAACCTCTTTTAAGATTCGTACCAGAGAGCTTTCACCACCGGACTCGATACCCGGATTATCACTACTGTCGGCCACAACACAGAGAATACCGGCCTGATCAAACTTATCGACCAGAACCTGAGCATCAACCGAACTGTCACAGCGCTTGAGCAATGTTCTATCACTGGCAATTAACTTCTTGGCCTTCACTTCGCTGATCCCGAGGGAAAGGACAAGATTACTCTCTACGGTGGCCGCATCAAGACCAGGCTTGAGTTTCCCCGTATAAATTACCTGATAGCGCTTATCACTCATGGTGGTAACTCTCTTCACTGTTTATACGTCGGTTCTGGAACCGTCTTGAGAGTAACCTTGGACCACCATCGACCATTTATCTGTGACACAGTTTTCAAAAATCAGGATAGACACACGCATCCTGAATCCGGCAGCAAAAAAATGTGAAGTCTGTCAAAAAAGAGGGGCCTGGGGCGACAAGCCAACCGCCCCTAGCCGACGGTATTGGTGGTGAACGAGACCTTCGGCTACTCGATCACCAGGCTATCGAGCACCCGTTTGGTCTTCTTCTCCCCCGACTCATCGAAATAGGTCTGTACCACGGCCAGTGCATAGTGATCCTTCATTGTGGCATAGTAGCGTTGGGTCGCCTTAACCGTCCCCGTCTTCAGGTGGGCACTAAAATAGTCCATCGAACCGCCTTTGAGCTTACGCGTCTGGCACCCCTCCTCGAATTGATAGGGCAGCTTCCCCTGCCTCATCAGTTTTTTCACATGCTCCAAATAATCACAGCCCGTTTTGATACCGGGAAAGCCCTCCAGGTTCTCCGCCACCGCCATGACATTGGGGTTCAATCTGTTGGGCGTTCCAGGCATGACCTCAAAGAAGCCAAAAAGCGGCACGCTACTCTTGAGCGAGGCCTCGAGCATGGCCTGCATCGCCTTCTCATCACCGGCCAGCACCCGGGTTCCCCGCTGCTGCAGGGCGATGGTCTCCTTGGCCGGCTGGGAGTACCACCCCTCCGGCATCTCCACACTGACACCGAAATAGGCATTGTGATAGTGGTTGCCTTCGGTATTTACCGTTAGCGGTGAGGCCGGTTCCTGTTCTGTGCAAGCGAACAAAGCCAGGGAAAGGAGAACGGTAATGATGCGTTTCAATGGATAGACTCCCAGTTAATAATATTGTGTTAATACGTGCACGAACCTGCACCATGCCTATGCGATTGGAGGTAGCTGCTCCATCAGATAACAGAGGCAATCCTGACGTATCACTTCCTCATTCAGGGTCAGCATTGACGGCATCATCGGCAGGCGAAGACTAAGTCGGCCATTATCCATATCGAAGTAGCGTTCGGCCACATCTTCGCCTCGCTCATTCCAGGCCTCCAGCCGTGCCCGCTCGCCCACAATATGAGCCAACTCGGTTCCTGCGGGTAATTTACGGAAATTCATATGGTCCAGATCATCCGGGAAGATGAGATCGGCATTTTTATCCGAAAAACTAAACGCCACCGTCTGCGGCACCTTGACGGTCGCGACCGTGTGATAGAGCTCGTAGTCACTATTAGGGACCGGATGCTCGGGAAAGTGATCCAGATGCAGTGCCGCCTCAACAAATTCGATGGCGTGTTCGGTGTTATGACTGAGTCCCGCCTTGCCGCACTCGACGGTCACTGCCGGACAGATCTTGCTAAAGGCCATCGATTGCACGGTGTCGGGCCTGGTGAAGTAGACAATCGTCCGGCTGAACAGAGTAGCCAGCTGCAGGAAGGGCTGCTGCAGCACATTGATACAGGCGTAGTGCGGATTTAGACCCGTGTTGTTGTGGATGTCGATGCTGGCGAAGACATTGCGCTCCTGCATTCGTGCGACGATCGCCTGCGCCATTTGCGCCTCGTCGCTCTCGCCTCCCAGCCAGATACGGTTATAGTCGGGTTTTCCCTCAACATGCCGCACACCATCCCTGCCGGCCTCGACATTGCCGATGAACAGCGACAATGCACGCGGCAGCGTCTTCTGCTCGTACTGTTTGAGCAACTGCCGTACCGCCTCCCAACCGGTGTCCTCATTCCCGTGCAGCAACACCGACACGAACAGCGGCCGCTCATGGCGGCCCGGCAGATGTATCAGTGTCGGCCCCTCCAGGCGCTCATGCAGCCGCTCGACCGGCAACGCCAGCAAACCTTCGGGAAGGGTATTCAGTTCCGTCAGCATGGACACTCCATCATTACTTATTTACAACGACCACTCATGGACCGGCATACCGCTATCCTGGTGCTCACGATAGGCCGCCACCAGAACAGCCAGGTCGCCGCCATGACGCTCCAGATAACCAAGCTGCCAGGCGGCCCCGGTTTGTCCGCTAAGAAGGCGCTGCTCGATGATCGATAAATAGTATTCATTCAAACTCGAATCACAACCGAACTGCTCCAGACCGTAACGGGCTAGCGGAATGAGTTTCTGTAACAGCTCCCCCATCCGACCACGCCACCCATCCAGCCAGGTGACCTGGGCGTTGAGGCCATAGCGTGCTGCAGCGTAGAAATTATCCCTGGCCTGAAAGAACTCCAACTGATGCTCTGCAGCGTCCTCCTGCTCCGCCAGCGCCCGCACCAGACCATAGAAAAACGCCGTGTTTGCCATGGTATCGATGATACTGGGCCCTGCCGGGATGACACGATGTTCGATACGTAGGTGTGGCGTGCCATCCTCGTCGAACCCCACAAGTGGACGATTCCAGCGCCAGATGGTGCCGTTGTGCAGACGCAAATGGTTGAATTGCCCGGTCTCTTCACCCAGGTCCACCGGCAACAGCAGGGGAAAATGTTCGGCATTCTCTGCAAACACCTCCATCATGCTGTACCGGGCATAACCACTGCCAAAGGAGACCCGCCGCAGCGGTCCGAAGGCACCGCCGGCAATACCACCGCTCGCCACCGCCTGTTCGAATAACGGAATACGCGTCTCCTGCCACAACCGCTTGCCGAATAGCAGTGGCGAATTGGCGCTAATCGCCACCATTGGGGCCGAGAGGATCTGCATCGCGTTGTAGTAACGCACCGCCTTCTCCTGCGCCACCTGCAGATGGATCTGGAATGAGGTGGTAGCCGCCTCCAGCATCACATCGGCATGGACCGCTTCGAGGTGCTGCTCACCCACGATATCCAGCTCCAGCGGCCGCCCCTCGCGCAACCTCAACACCTGCTCATTCAGCGCACGGTAACGCTCCATGCGCGACATGTTCTCCAGCGTGAGCATGGTATCGCGCACGGTCGGCAGAATCCCCACCATCACCAGGTCCGCATCCAGCTGCCCCGCCACCTCCCGACAACGCTGCCAGTTGGTCTCCAGCTCTCGCTGCATGCGTGCCAGGGCATCCCCCTCCAGCAGCAGCGGAGAACTGTTGATCTCCACGTTGAAGCGCGACAACTCGGGGCTGTATAGCGCACTGTCGCCCAGCAGCGCCAGATACTCCTCGTTAATCGGAGCAGGCGCTCCATGCTGATCCACCAGCCAGGCCTCCAGCTCAAAACCGCCAATCGCGTGCTGTGTGGATAACGCCTTTTGATCGTACAACTGCCGCAGCAACGCCGTTTCATCTTCGAGGCGCTTTTGAAAGCGGACAAAATCCGCTTTCCGAAAGCGTGAGGCGGTGATCTCCTGTCCCACGCTCAGGCCCGCCGTCGCCGACGCAACCGCTCATCGAGTTGCATCAACCGTTCCGGAGTACCGATATCGAACCACTGCCCCTGGTAGTATTCACCACTGACCTCCCCGGCCTGCATCGCGTCCCTCAGCAAGGGTGCCAGCGGAAAGGCCCCGTCCTGACAACCGGCGAACAGCGAGGGATGATAGAGACCGATACCGGAAAAGGTCAGGCGATTCCCGCTGCCGTCATGGACCTGCCCCTGATTCAGCACAAAATCCCCTTCAGGGTGTTGCGGCGGATTATCCACCATCACCAGGTGTGCCTTTTTCACCGCAACATGGCGCAACCGTTCATACGGATAGTCACACCAGACATCTCCATTAATCACCACAAAGGGCGAATTCCCCAGTTGCGGCAGAGCGCGGAAGATCCCGCCCCCCGTCTCAAGGGCCAGCTCTTCGGCTGAATAGTGGATGGCCACACCATAACGACTGCCGTCGCCCAGCGCCCGCTCTATCTGCTCCCCCAAATGGGCGTGGTTGATCACCACCGAATCGAAACCCGCCGCCGCCAATGCCTCCAGGTGGTAGACGATAAGCGGTTTGCCGCCGGCACACAGTAACGGTTTGGGGGTACTATCGGTGAGCGGGCGCATGCGTTCGCCACGCCCGGCGGCCAGTATCATGGCTTTCATCTCGACTCTATCCTGATTGGGGTACGGACATCGCTCTTCGGCACTTATCCCATAACATTACCGCAGAATAGGTATTGCTGCACCGTGGACGGGGCTTAGCCGTCACTCTGCCTTGAAAAGCGCCC
>JBEPXU010000071.1:0-9391 GCA_041641735.1 Ectothiorhodospiraceae bacterium | reverse complement strand
CTCGATACCCAGACCGCCAAATTTACCGGTGGTGCCGACCTGCAGCTCCTTGAACTCATCCTTATCCAGATAGGCCGAGTGCGGGTCGAGGCTGGCAAGCATGCCGCGAATAGCCCCTTCAAGCAGTTTTTTGTCATCCACATCCTCGACGTAATCCTCCTTGATCCGGCCAAAGACCTCACTGAGACCGCGCAGTTCATCGAGGGGAAGGGCCTTTGCGGAGGATACGCTGGCGCTGTCGTCGCTCTGGCGTTCGGCAAAAACACTGGTACCCACGCTAAGTGTCACGCCCATTGCCATACCGATGACCAGGACCAGAGAAAATCGTGCTGATGACTTCATGTATTACTCCCGGGACTAGCCTCTGCTCCGATGAGGGCAGTGTCCTTATCCAATAGCATAGTTGTATTTGGCAGTCGTTCGATACTACTGCAATCGTCAGTCATTCCAAAATTCAGCGTCGACACCAGCGCACCGGGTTGGTGGGGTGGCCATCCTTGCGGATCTCGAAATAGAGACCGACCTGGTCGACCCCGCCACTGTCTCCCACGCTGGCGATTGGCTCACCGGCCTCGACCCAATCACCGGCCTCCTTAAAGAGACTCCGGTTATGGCCGTAGAGACTCATGTAGCCATCACCATGATCGATGATAATCAGCAGACCGTAGCCCCTGAGCCAGTCGGCAAAGGCGATCCGGCCGCGGGAAACGGCCTTGACCTCCTGGCCCTGTTTGGCACCGATCATGACGCCGTTCCAGCGCAATTTTCCCAAGGGACGCGGGCTGCCGTAACTGTAGAGAATAGGCCCGCTGGTGGGCCACTTCATCTTTCCTTTGAGACTAGCAAAGGGCTTTCGGTTCCCCGGTTCGGCCGGAATATCCGATAGAGCATCGCTCAGTGCACGAATCAATTCCTTGAGCTGGGCCTCATCCTGTCGCATCCCAGAAAGGCGCTGGTCCTTGCTGTTGATCTCGCGACGGAGCTTATTGACCACTAGCTTGCGCTCACGCCGACTCTTCTCCAGCTTGGTCTTTTCACTGGCTCGCTGGTCACGAAGACGCTTCAACCGTTTTGCCTCGGTCTCTACCTCATCGCGTACCCGCTCCAGCTTGTTGATGGTGCGACTGAGCTTGTCGATCCGCTCACTGCGCGCCTTGTTGAGGTAATCGTAATAGGTCACCACACGACCAACCGTGGAGGGACTCTGCTGATTGAGGAGAATTTTGAGATATTCCTGGCGGCCCATGGCATAGGCTGCCCGGACCTGACCGGCAAGGAATCCACGCTGTTCGGCCACCGATTTTTGCAGTTTGCGCTCTTCACGCTGCAACTGCTTCAGGTGGCGGTTTCTTTCGCCCAGCTCCTTTCCCAGACGACGGATGTTGCCGCTGAGCTTGCCGATCCGTCGTTCGGTGCGGCGCAGCTCATTGCGCAGGCTATCGTATTGGCCCCGCACCTTTTGCAGCTGCTGTTGCAACACGGCGATGCGGTCGCGCAACTGCTTGAGCTCGGCCTTTTTGGCTTCGCGCTCGCCGGCGTGCAGCGGGGCTGACACCAGCAGAAGCATCAGCAGTGGCACCAACAGGCGCCAAAGCTGTCGGGGGGCTGTCACCATAGGCTCCCTGACAGCCACCACTACTCCTTACTCCTCTTCGTCTTCGGGGGGATGGATGATGCTGTGGCCATTCATCTCATTGGGCTGCTTGAGTCCCAACAGGAACAGCATGGTGGGGGCCACATCGGCCAGGGTTCCCGAATCCAGTTTGAACTCCCGCTCACCGACATAAATGAAGGGAACCGGGTTGGAGGTGTGGGCGGTGTGGGCCTGACCGGTATCCTCGCCGCGCATCTGCTCGGCATTACCATGGTCGGCGGTGATCAACATCTCGCCATCCTTTTTCAGGATCGCCTCTTCCAGGCGCCCAAGACAGCCGTCGAGGGTCTCGATCGCCTTGACCGTGGCATCGAAATCGCCACTGTGACCAACCATATCGGGATTGGCAAAGTTACAGATGATCACATCGTATTTATCGCTTTCAATCGCCTCGATCAGCTTGTCGGTCACCTCCTGGGCGCTCATCTCCGGCTGATGGTCATAGGTCGGTACCTGGGGGGAGGGCACCAGGATGCGATCCTCCCCCTCGAACGGCTCCTCGCGGCCACCGTTGAAGAAGAAGGTGACGTGGGCATACTTCTCGGTCTCGGCAATACGCAGCTGATGCATGCCGAGGTTGGAGAGGACCTCGCCGAAGACGTTGACCAGTCGCTCCGGCGGGAAAGCGACCGGGATGGTGTAATCGGCACTGTACTCGGTGAGACTGACGAACATGCCGAGCTTGGGCTTGTTGGCCCGCTCGAAAGCGTCGAAGTTCTCCTCGATAAAGGGGCGGGTGATCTGGCGTGCCCGGTCGGAGCGGTAGTTCATAAACACCACCACATCGCCCTCATTGACGCAGGCATCCTCGGCACCCTCGGGCTGTATCGAGGTGGCCTTAACGAACTCGTCGGTCTCGCCGCGCTCGTAGGCCATCTCCAACCCACTCAAGGCATCGGGGGCCACATAATCGGTCTTGCAGCCGGTGATGAGATCGTAGGCCGCCTGGATACGCGGCCAGCGATGATCGCGATCCATGGCGTAATAACGGCCGATCATCGAGGCGATACGACCGGTACCCAGCTCAGCAAAGACCTCATCCATCGCTTTGAGGGATTCAACGGCACTCTTCGGCGGGGTGTCACGGCCGTCGAGAAAGGCGTGCATGTAAACCTTCTTGGCACCGCGCTCCACCGCCAGACGCGCCATGGCGTGGATGTGCTGCTCGTGGCTGTGGACACCGCCGGGGGAGAGCAGGCCGAGGATATGGACCGCCTTGTCATCGGCGATGGCCTTGTCGACTGCCTCGGTCAGCGTGGCATTGGTAAAGAAGGAGCCGGTCTTGATGGCGCGGCTGACGCGGGTGAATTCCTGGTAGACCACACGCCCTGCACCCAGATTCAGGTGTCCGACCTCAGAGTTACCCATCTGGCCACTGGGCAAACCCACCTCTGCCCCAGAGCAGCGGATAAGGCTATGTGAGTACTTACTCCATAATTTATCCCAAACAGGGGTGTTGGAGCTTTTAATGGCGTTGTAGTGGTCGCTTTCGCTGTAACCCCACCCATCCATTATGGTCAGCAGGAGGGGACGATGACGCTCGGCAGAGGGCATATATCAAACCAATCCAGTCAGTTATTGTATCAATTCAAGGTATTTTAGCCCGCCTGGTTTGCGGGGGCCATGGGAAATATCGCGTTTGGTGTGAGGGAAATCAAATCGCGCCGGTGCAAGGCAATCCAATCACCCGGAATATCCCTTATTCAGATAAGGCTCTTCTCAAACGCTTTATTATTGTATATTGTTTTGCTGATATTGGCAGCAACCACTCTGTGGGAACGCAATTGCCGTCGATACTGCCCCATATTTCATAGTGTAAGGTCTGAACATGTCGGAAGAAGAGAAACAAATCGGTCTAATCACCAGGGATGAGGATATTGATCGTGCCTCACGCTCGCTCAAGGCAATGTCGCACCCACTACGCCTTAAAATCCTCTGTACACTCGGCGACCAGGAAGTCAGTGTCCAGGAGATCGTCGAACGCGTCGGTACCTCGCAGAGCAACATCTCACAGCACCTTGCCATTCTCCGTGACAAGGGTATCCTCTCCTCTCGCAAAGATGCCAATCGCGTTTTCTATAAAGTCGTCGACTCACGCACACTGCAATTGATCAGCATGATGCGTAACGTCTTCTGCAGCATGGACTAGGTACACGGCTTTCATGGTCACCGGCGACGCCAGTCGCCGGAAATTTCCTTTCCCTTTATTCAGCCTGAATCGAATATGTCACAATTTATCGAGTTTGCCACTAATCATTGGGACCTGTTTCTGGCCCTGGCCATTATCCTGTTTATGATGTTCAGCGGCGGGCTCGGCGGCCGCCTGCGCGGCTATAAGGAGGTCGGTCCAGCGGAATCGGTGCAAATCCTCAACCATGACGATGCCGTGCTCCTCGATGTCCGTGAAGATAACGAGTACAAGGATGGGCATGTGCTTGATTCACTGCATATTCCGCTGGGCAAACTGGGCGAACGGATGGGAGAACTTGAAAAGTTTCGCGAAAAGCCGATCATAGTAGGCTGCCGTAGTGGCCATCGCTCCGCCAGTGCCTGCGCCAAACTGCGCAAGAGCGGCTTTGAGAACATCTACAACCTCAAGGGCGGGATGATGGCATGGCAAAATGCCGGTCTGCCGGTACAGACGCAGACCAAAAAGAAAAAACGTAAATAGGATCGCCACTATGCCAAACGTCGTGATGTACACCACCGCTGCCTGCCCCTTCTGTGTCCGTGCCCGCAATCTGCTGGATAAAAAGGGCGTGGAATACACCGATTTCCGTGTTGACGACCGGCCCGACCTGCGTCCCGAGATGGAAGAGAAGGCCGCTGGCCGCACCTCGGTACCGCAAATCTTTATCGATGATTTCCATGTCGGCGGCTTCGATGAGCTGTCTGAACTGGATATCGATGGTGAGCTGGACGAGCGCCTCGGACTCTAGCCATAAGGCACAGCAGCCGTTATGAGCGACGCACTGCACATCGTCTGTCCTCATTGCCACAGCGTCAATCGGGTACCGCAGGAAAGGCTTGCAGCCGGCGGAAAGTGTGGTCGCTGCAAACAGCCCCTGTTCGACGGCAAACCGGTTGAACTGACTCAAGCCAATTTCAGTCAGCACATCAACCGCAGTGATATCCCCGTGCTGGTGGATTTCTGGGCACCCTGGTGCGGCCCCTGCAAGATGATGGCGCCGGTCTTTGTGCAGGCAGCCGAACAACTCCAGCCACAGGTACGACTGGCCAAGGTGAATACCGAACAGGAACAGGCGCTGGCGGCCCAATACGGAATCCGCAGCATTCCTACCCTGGCACTGTTCAAGGGCGGACGTGAGATAGACCGCGTTGCCGGCGCACTGGACCTGAACAACCTGCTGGCGTGGACACGCCAACACCTGTGATTTAGCTCAACACCACTCAACCTAACCAGGAACACGCATGAGCGAAAACGACAACGCCCAACAGCAAGGTCCCCAACTTGCCGTTCAGCGCATCTATACCAAGGACATCTCCTTCGAGACGCCGAACTCACCGGCCGTCTTCACCGAGAAGTGGGAGCCTGAGGTCAATGTTGAAATCAACTCCAACGGCAACCAGCTAGCTGAAGGCATCTATGAGGTGGTCCTTTCGGTGACCGTCACCGCCAAGTTGGGTGAGAAAACCGCCTACCTTGCCGAGGTGCAGCAGGCCGGGATATTCAGCCTCAGCGGTTTCAGCGAACAGGAGATGGGCAGCTTAATCCACAGCTACTGCCCCAACATGTTGTTCCCCTATGTACGTGAGGTGATCTCCGACCTGGTGAACAAGGGCAGCTTCCCGCAGATGGTGCTGCAACCGATCAATTTTGACGCCCTCTATGCTCAGCACCTGGAACAACAGAAACAGGCTTCCGCTGAGGAGCCGGGCGACCCGGTTCATTAGCCACCACACCGGCACACATGTCTGATTCCACCTGCTCAGGCCCCATTGCCGTACTCGGTGCCGGCTCCTGGGGCACCGCCCTTGCCATCCAGCTGGCACGCAACGGGATTGAAACCCTGCTGTGGGGGCGCGATCAGGAAAAAATGGCGAAGATGGCCGCTAATCGCTGCAATGAACGCTATCTTCCCGATATCACGCTGCCGGAAAACCTCGCTCCACTCGCCGACCTGCAGACTGTGCTGGAAAAGGCCCGCGATATCCTGATCGTGGTACCCAGCCACGCCTTCCGACAAACCCTGGAGCATATTGCACCGCAGCTAACTCCGGATTGTCGCATCGCCTGGGCCACCAAAGGACTGGAACCGGGCAGTCGCAAACTATTACACCAGGTCACCAACGAAGTGCTTGGCAACGAGCGGCCCTGCACTGTGATCTCCGGTCCAACCTTTGCCAAGGAGGTCGCCACGGGATTGCCTACGGCGGTCACCGTCGCCTCCCAGGATGCGGAGGTCGCTCGTCACTTTGCCGCTTGCCTCCACGGCGGCGCCTTTCGTGCCTATACCGCCAGCGATGTGGTCGGGGTAGAACTCGGCGGGGCCTGCAAGAATGTTCTGGCCATTGCGGCCGGTATTGCCGATGGGTTGGGATACGGCGCCAATACCCGCGCCGCGCTTATCACCCGTGGTCTGGCCGAACTGATGCGTCTGGGCACCCACCTGGGGGGACAGCCGGAGACCTTTATGGGGCTGGCCGGGCTGGGTGATCTGGTACTGACCTGTACGGATGATCAGTCACGCAACCGCCGCGTCGGCCTCGCGCTCGGTGAGGGACAGTCCCTTGATAATGCCATTGCCACCATTGGCCAGGCAGTGGAGGGGGTCAAGAGTGCACCGGAGGTCTTCGCCCTGGCACGGGAATGTGGCGTGGAGATGCCCATCATCGAACAGGTCTACCGCGTCCTGTACGAAGGTGAAACCGCCCGCAATGCCGTTACAGCACTGCTGCATCGTGAGCAGAAAGCTGAGACCGATTAAGCCCTTTAGCCCGCACCCTCGAAGTCAAACTGCCGCCACGCTTCGTAGACAAACACGGCCACCGCATTCGAAAGGTTAAGACTGCGACTGTGCGGCAGCATCGGCAAGCGCAGCCAGTGATCCGTGGGTAGGGAATCCAACAGCTCCTGAGGCAACCCCCGCGTCTCGGGGCCGAACAACAAGGCATCACCCGGCTGATACTTCACTTCACTGTAATAGCGGCTGCCACGCGTCGTACATGCAAAGAGTCTTGCCGGATTCTCGTTGTTAACAAAATCCTCTAGCGAATCATGCACCGTCAGTGTCGCAAACTCATGATAGTCGAGCCCGGCACGGCGTAGGCGCTTATCATCCAGTTCGAATCCCAGAGGCCGAATCAGGTGCAGGCGCGCACCCGTATTGGCGCAAAGTCGGATGATATTGCCGGTATTGGGGGGGATCTCCGGTTGATAAAGCACGATTTGTAGCATTTATGCCTCTTTTCGCCCTGCGCCTGAGGTAGAAACGAAGTGTTTGATGTAAAATCCCCACACGAATCGAACAACACGTGGTGAAGGCATGAACAAGGCAGACAAGGCCATGCTGGCCGTCGATTTCTGTGGCATCCAGTTTGACACCCCGCAGGTGCTACTCTCCGGCTGTGTCGGTTTCGGCGAAGAGTATACCCGGGTGAAAGGCTTTTCCAACCGGGATGTTGGCGCGGTATGCCTGAAGGGCACTACGCTGGAACCCCGTCTGGGTAACCAGCCGCACCGTGTTTACGAAACCCCGGAAGGGATGCTCAACGCCATCGGCCTGCAGAATCCCGGCGCCCGTTACGTTATCGATGAGATCCTGCCGCAGCTCGATTTCGAGGAGACCCGCTTCATCGCCAACATCTCCGGCTCGACCGTCGAGGATTATGCCGAGGTCGCCCGAATGTTCAACGACTCGCCCATTGATGCCATCGAGATCAACATTTCCTGCCCCAACGTCAAGGCCGGTGGTGTGGCCTTCGGTAATGATCCGGAAATGTCAGCGAAGGTGGTCGAGGTGGTGCGTGCCGCCACCGACAAACCGATAATTACCAAGCTCTCACCCAATCAAACTGACATTGCCGGTAATGCCAAGCGTTGCATCGAGGCAGGCACCGACGCCTTTGCCGTGATTAATACCCTGATGGGCATGGCCATCGATATTGAAAGCCGCAGCCCGATCCTCGGTAACAACCAGGGCGGCCTTTCCGGACCGGCGATCAAGCCGGTGGCACTGCTCAAAACCCACCAGGTCTACCAGGTATGCCGCGACCACAACATTCCGATCATCGGCC
The DNA here is from genome assembly GCA_041641735.1 of Ectothiorhodospiraceae bacterium. Taxonomy (GTDB): domain Bacteria; phylum Pseudomonadota; class Gammaproteobacteria; order Thiohalomonadales; family Thiohalomonadaceae; genus JAPHTQ01. Next base: position 1,479 of record JBEPXU010000071.1, on the reverse strand, counting down.
AGGGCGGTATCGCCAGTGCCGAGGATGCCATCGAGTTTATGATCGCCGGTGCCAGCGCCGTGGGTGTCGGTACCGCGTTATTTTACGACCCGTTGATCTGCCCGAACATCAACCAGGGCATTGTCGATTATTTGAAACGACACGAAATGAGCGAGGTTTCGCAACTGGTCGGGACACTCAATCTGAACAGTGCCACCCCCGCCTGTGGATGTGATGACTGATTTCACGAATATCTACGCATGTTCGATTGCCCATCGGGACATTTCCATGCACTATGCATATTGTTAGGCTAGGGTAAGAAAAAGAATCGAGATCTGGAAGGTATGATTCCGCGTAAAAAGATCCGTATCGGTGATCTGCTGGTAGAGCACAATATTATCAGCGAAGGTCAGTTGCTGCGCGCACTGTCCGAACAGAAAAAAAGCGGTCACAAACTCGGCCGTACCCTGGTGGATATGGGGTTTATCTCGGAGGATAAACTCCTCGAGGTTCTCTCGCGTCAGCTTCAGCTTCCCTTCATCGAACTTAAGCACTACAAGTACAACGACGAAACGATTCGTCTGTTGCCGGAAACCATTGCCCGACGTTACCGCGCAATCGCCCTGGCCGAACAAGATGATGCCGTACTGATCGGGATGGTTGACCCCACTGATATCTTTGCCTATGACGAGATCGCCCGGGTAGTAAAACGACCGGTGCGACTTGCCGTGGTACGTGAGGCGGATCTGCTTCGCACAATCGACTCGGTCTACCGTCGTACGGATGAGATCAGCACCCTCGCCGAGGAACTCAGCGAGGAACTCGGCAGCACCGATTTCGACCTGGAAGAGCTGCTAAAGACCGAGGATCTCAGTGAGGCACCCGTCGTCAAACTGCTACAGTCGATCTTCGAGGATGCACTTCAGATCGGCGCCTCAGATATTCACATCGAACCGGACGAGCATGTGCTGCGCATCCGCCAGCGCATTGACGGAGTGCTTCACGAGCAAACCATGAAGGAGAAGCGCATTGCCAATGCGCTGGTCTCTCGCCTGAAATTGATGTCCGGCCTGGATATCTCTGAAAAACGCCTGCCGCAGGATGGCCGCTTCAATATCCGGGTCAAACACCACAATATCGACGTCCGTGTCTCCACCATGCCGATCCAGTATGGCGAATCGGTGGTTATGCGTCTGCTGGACCAAAGCGGCGGCTCACTCAAGGTGGAACAGCTTGGACTGCCGGCGCACATGCTCAAACTGTTCCGCACGAATATCCGCAAACCTTACGGTATGGTGCTGGTTACCGGCCCGACGGGCAGCGGTAAAACCACCACGCTCTATGCGGCGCTCAACGAACTGAATGCGCCGGAGAAGAAAATCATCACCGTGGAGGACCCGGTTGAATACCGCCTGCCACGCATCAATCAGGTACAGATCAACACCAAGGTCGGACTAACCTTTGCGAGTGTACTGAGAACGGCGCTGCGTCAGGACCCGG
>JBEPXU010000070.1:0-9404 GCA_041641735.1 Ectothiorhodospiraceae bacterium | reverse complement strand
AGGGCGTGATTGAAGTCGTCGAAGGTGGCGTTAATGTGCAGGTAGAAGGTGGTGATGACACTGATTACCGCCAGGATCGTCAGATAGGTCTTGAACTCGGAGTCGAGGAGGTAGGTCTGGATGTTCATGCTGCGCCAGGCGAGAAAGTGGAGTGCGAAGTTGATGCCGGAGAGGAACATAAAGACGATGGCGATCAACTCAATCAGCGGTTGCTCCTGGAAGTAGCCCATGCTCGCATCGTGGGTGGAGAAGCCGCCGATGGCGACAGTAGAGAAGCTGTGACTGATGGCATCGAAGAAGGTCATGCCCGCCAGCCAGTAGGCGAGGGTACAGGTGATGGTCAGCCCGAGATAGATATACCACAGCGCTTTGGCGGTCTCTGTGATACGCGGAGTGAGCTTGGTGTCCTTCATCGGACCGGGCGTTTCGGCACGGTAAAGCTGCATGCCACCGATGCCGAGCATCGGCAGGATGGCAACGGCGAGAACGATGATCCCCATGCCGCCTAGCCACTGCAACTGGTGGCGGTAATACTGCAACGAGTGGGGCAGATGATCGATACCTGTGATGACAGTCGCCCCTGTGGTGGTCAGGCCAGAGATCGATTCAAATACCGCATCGGTGATGGAGAGATTGGGTTCGGCACCGATGGCGAAAGGCAGGGCACCGAAAAGGCCGAGTACCGTCCAGAACAAAACAACAACGACGAAGCCGTCACGTAGCCGCAGATCGCGGCGATTTTTTCGTACCGGCACCCAGAGAAGAATGCCTGTCAGAAGGGTCAAAGCGAAAGCCAGCAGGAATGAGTCGTAGAAACTGTCCTGGTAGATCAGCGAGACTGCAGTGGGCGGCAGCATGGTGGTGCTGAAGAGCATCAGCAACAGACCAAGAATGCGTTGTATGGCACTAAGCTGCATCGTTGTTTTTATCCGTCGTTACAATGGTTCTCGCCAAGGCGAAAAGCCGCCAGGGTTACTACAGTTGTGAAAGCTGAAAGACACATAGTTGATTCGTGTTATGGCTGACAACGGGTAGTATTTAAATTCTTTGCGCTCGTTGCGTCTTGGCGAGAGCAATTTTCAGAGGAAGGTCACGCCGACCTGGAACAGGCGTTCAACTTCCGGGATGCGTTTCTTATCCACCACGAACAGCAGAACGTGGTCCTCTGCCTCAATCACGGTGTCGTGGTGGGCAATGAGAACCTCGTCGCCGCGCACGATGGCACCGATAGTCGTGCCATGGGGCAGCTTGATATCCTCAATCGCGCGACCGACTACGCGTGAGGAGTACTCATCACCGTGTGCGATGGCCTCAATGGCCTCGGCGGCACCACGACGCAGTGAGTGTACCATTACCACATCGCCACGACGGACATGGGCAAGCAGGGAGCCGATTGTTGCCTGGGGCGGTGAGATGGCGATATCGATATCGCCGCTTTCGACCAGGTCGACGTAGGCGGCGCGGTTTATCAGCGACATCACCTTCTTCGCTCCGAGGCGTTTGGCCAGCATGGCCGAGAGGATATTGGCCTCATCATCGTTGGTCAGGGCGCAGAAGACGTCGGTATCTTCAATGTTCTCTTCGAGCAGCAGTTCCTCATCGGCGGCATCGCCCTGAAGGACAATGGTACGCTCCAGCTCTTCGGAAATGGCGATGGTGCGTTCACTGTTGTGGTCGATGAGTTTGACCTGGAACTGTTTCTCAAGGGCTCTGGCCAGGCGTTTACCGATATTACCGCCACCGGCAATGATGACCCGCTTGACTGATTTTTCCAGCCGACGAAGCTCACTCATCACGGCGCGGATGTCCTTGGTGGCGGCGATAAAGAAGACCTCATCATCCGCCTCGATGACGGTGTGCCCCTCCGGGTTGATCGCCTTACCGCGGCGATAGATGGCGGCAACACGGGTTTGTACACCGGGCATATGGTCGCGCAGGGTTCGCAGTTCGTGGCCAACCAGCGGCCCACCGTAGTACGCCTTAACCGCCACAAGTTGGACACGCCCACCGGAAAAATCGAGAACCTGCAGTGCACCCGGGTGTTGAATAAGACGGTAGATGTAGTCGGTGACCAGTTGCTCGGGACTGATAATGACATCGACCGGCATGGCATCCTGAGTAAACAGTTCGGGATAGAGCAGATACTCCTGGGCGCGGACCCGGGCGATCTTGGTCGGGGTATGGTAGAGGGTGTAGGCAACCTGGCAAGCGACGATATTGGTCTCATCGCTGTTGGTGACAGCGATGACCATATCTGCATCTTCCGCACCGGCGCGTTGCAGGACTGCCGGATGGGAGGCCTGGCCGGTGACGGTTCGCAGGTCAAGTCGGTCCTGCAGTTCCTGTAGGCGTTTGCCATCGGTGTCGACGACCGTGATGTCGTTGGCTTCGCTGGCCAAGTTGTTGGCCAGGGAGGAACCTACCTGGCCGGCTCCGAGAATAATAATCTTCATGGGAAGGGCAATCGCCTGTTCGCCGTCAAAGGTAGGGTAATTCTAACCCGCCTGGAGGGTCGATGCCTACAGCAAGTCAGGGGTTACTGAAGCTTTTGGGGTCGATACCGAGGCTGCGCAGCTTACGGTAAAGGTGTGTCCGTTCCACTCCGGCGTGTTGGGCGACCTTGTTGACACTCCCTTCGTAACGCCGCATCAATACCTCGAAATAGCTGCGCTCGAACTGTTCCCGCGCCTCACGAACCGGCATCTCATAGGCGGCTGAGGCAGGATCGGGGGCCGGTGACCGGTTTTGCTGACCGAGCGCCTCTTCCACCTCGTTGATATCGATTTGTCTATCACGGCCGACGATGAGCAGGCGCTGCACAAGGTTTTTAAGTTCACGCACGTTACCCGGCCAGCTGTGCTGGCGCAGGCGGTTGAGGGCGGCGGTATTAAAGCTGCGATAGGGGAGTTTGTCGGTTTCGACGAAATAGTCGCTGTAGTAGGCGATAAGGTCGAGCACATCTTCACTGTGTTCGCGTAGTGCCGGTATGTAGAGCGAGACGACGTTGAGTTCGTAATAGAGATCCTCACGAAAACGCTGCTGGTTGATCAGTTGTTCCAGCGGGTGGCGAGTTGCGGCAATGATGCGAACATCCGCGCTGGCGGAGGTGTTGCCATTGACGCGCTGAAACTGCCCATGGCGTAACAGTTGCAACAGGCGTGACTGGCAATTGCTGTCGAGGTCTGCAATATCGTCAATATAGAGAGTACCGCCATTGGCCTGTTCGACCAGACCGTAGTGGATCTGGGACTCTTCCTCGTGGCCGAAAAGCCGCGCAGCGTTATCGTCGGATTTCTCCGCGGTGAGCGTGTCGGCGCTGATAAACGCTCCCTGGCGACGGGCACTATTGTTGTGCATGTAGCGCGCAAACAATTGTTTTCCGCTGCCGGACTCGCCGCTAATTAAGACGGCGGTGTCGTGCTGTGCGATCTGCAGTGCCTGTTGGCGGAGTAATTGAAACTGCCTGCTACGACCTATCGGTTCGTTGATGGGCTGAACGGCCATGCGCAGGCCGAGATTTTCCCGCTGCAGATTATAGCTCTCCATTGCGTTATCGATGGTCAGGAGAAGCTTGGCCAGGGAGAGCGGTTTTTCGATAAAGTCGTAGGCGCCAAGTCGTGTTGCCTCAACGGCGGTTTCCACCGTACCGTGTCCCGACATGACAATCACGGGTTGGTTGAGCGGTTCCTCAGCCGTCCACTCTTTGAGCAGGGTGATGCCATCCACATCGGGCATCCAGATATCGAGCAGGATAAGGTCGGCCCGGTGCGAACGGCGGGCCTCACGGGCATGTGCGGCATCCTCGGCCGTGGTGACCGAGTACCCTTCATCCTGCAGGATCTCCTGCAATAGACGGCGGATATCAGGCTCATCATCGATAACGAGAATGTGCGGTGCGCTTGTCATGAAGTTTTTGTGTCCGGTTCGCTGGTATCTGGTCGGTTGTTTGATGAACGGCCTTTGTCACCCTGTACCGGCAGCCGCAGTGTCACGGTAGCCCCTCCATTGACGTTGTTTTCGGCCCAAAGGATACCGCCGTGTTCTTCGACGATCTTTTTCACCACAGCAAGACCGAGTCCGGTGCCCTTGGGCTTGGTGGTGATGTAGGGTTCGAAAAGCTGGCTGAGTAATTGCTCAGGGAAGCCTGGCCCATTGTCCTGAAAACGTATCTCTACAAAGCGGCATTTGTCTTTTACTGCACAGTGTACCGTAACCTGAAGATGGATTGGGTTGTTGACATCACCTGCCTCCAGGGCGTTTTTCACCACATTGTGCAGAAGCTGACGTAGCCGATCGGCATCCGCATCGATATGGGGCAGATCGTGGTTGGTATCCAGCTCAATGACGATGCGGGTATCGCCACGGTAGAGGTCGAGCACTTCATTAATCAACAGGCCGAGGTCGATATGCACCAGTTGTAATCGGGGTGGACGGGCATAATCCGAAAAGGCCTTGACCATGGTCTTCATGCTCTCGACCTGCTGCACGATGGTATGGGTTGAACGGTCAAGGATTTCGGCATCCTCACCGCTCATGTTCTTCAGGTATTTGTGACGCAGTCTCTCGGCGGAGAGCTGAATCGGTGTCAACGGATTTTTAATCTCGTGGGCCAGGCGCCGCGCCACTTCGCCCCATGCCGCATCGCGCTGGGCCTGGATCAGGGCCGTGACATCATCAAAGACGATAACATGTTCGCCCTGTCGTCCTTCATCACCGTGCAGGGGAGAGCCGCGGCAAATCAGGACCTGTCGGCCGTTGGGACCGAACAGTACAACCTCGGCCTGCCAGGCCCGGCTCTCACGACCGAGTTGGTGCTCAATCGTCTCCATCAGCGGTTCAATCACAGGGTAAAGCAGAGCCATTTGTTGCAGAGACTGCTCAGGCACGTCGTGGAGAGTGATGCCCAGGATTTGTTCGGCCGCACTGTTGGCGCTATGTATCGTACCCTTTTCATCCAGTGTCAGTACCCCTGAGGAGAGGCAGGCCAGTACGGCCTCGAGGTAGGCGCGTTGTTCTTCGGCTTGATGTTGGCTGTGGCGGGCATCGTCTCTGGCGCGTGCAATCTTTCGTGTCATTTCATTGAAAGAGCGAACCAGAAATCCCAGCTCATCGCGGCCCGGCAGGGGGAGGCGCTTGTCATAGTTACCGGCGGCAACGGCACGCGTACCTTCGGCCAGATCGCTGATGGGGGCCACCAGGCGCCGGGCTGAGAAGAACGCCGCCCATACGGCAGTAAGCAGGCTCAGCAGCAGTACCAGCGACAGGGTCAGGGTAAAGCTATATTTGAGCGGCTCGCGCAGGAAAGCCAGTTCCTTGTACTGGGTGAAGGCGGCCTGGACGCTGTTCGCCAGCGTATCGATCCGCTCAGGTACCGAATAGAGCACATGCAGCAGACGTGGTTCACCCAGGGGATCCGGGTTGGGGACGACCATGGCGACACGCATATTCAGACCGCGATTGCGGATCGGCTCTACGGCGGCGTAGTCGAGCCCGCGACGCAACTGTTGCAAAATGGCGGTGTTGGGCATGGCCGGAATGACGTTGGCCGGGTCGGCGCTGCTGCTGGTGATCACCCGGCCGTTGAAACTGAGCAGGGTCATCTCCACCGCCTCACTGCGCTGGCGCATCTCATGGATCTTCAGCGCGGCGGTGGCGTCCGGTTCATGGGACAGGGTTTCCACCTGAAGGCGTGTTTGCCGTAACAGCTCCCGCAGACGGCTGTCCAGCGCCGAGCGTCCCAGCTCCAGTGAATCCTCCAATGCTTGTTCCACCCGCAGATCGAACCAGCTGTCGATGCCCCGATGCAGGAACTGCAGCGAGAAGTAGTAGAGCACAGAAATAGGCGCGACCGAGAGAATGACGAACATAATGACCAGACGGACGGTCAGGCGTGAGCCAGGTACCCGCTGGCGATAGCGGCTGATCAGTGAAATCAGGTGTCGCCCGATAAGGGCCAGGAGCAATCCCAGTGCGAGGATGTTGATACCCAGCAGCAGCGAATAGAGTCGTCCGAAGAGGGCCGAGTTCTGTGTGGCGGCACTCATCAGATAGAGTGAGGCCAGCAGGAGCAGGAACAGCAACACGACCGGTTTTGGGCCGGATGTGAGGCGCTTTAGGGTGTCAAGGACCATGTGTACCAGTCACTGTCGAGTCGCCAGGCAGGCGTGATATAGGCAAGCGGACGTAGCGGCGAGGGGAGGGCCTCAATATCCAGCTCGGCATGGAGCAGGACCTCGTACTCCTCGCCTTTTTCGACCAGTTGTTTGTCGAGTAGTGGAAAATCGTTCAGGGTTCCAAGGGTTGCGAGCGCGGCATCCAGAGTATGAAAGGCGTAGAAGGCCCCACTGTTGATGTTTTGCAGGAGGTACTGGTGGGACAGGGCGTGATAGCGCAGCTGGTAGCGCTGTTCCAGTGAGGCCATATCGGCGTCCAGCCACCAGGCGCGTTTGCGCTGGATCTCGATATCCACCTCCAGCGTGATGGGTACGCCATTGTTCAGGGCCTCAAGGACCTCGGGGGTAAGCCGATAGTCGATATTGGCATCAAGAAGGTAGACATCATCCTGCAGACGAGTGTGTATGCCGGAGATGATAAAGTTATCGGCCAGGGCTGGAGCGGGCACAAGGACGAGGAGTGACGCCAGCAGGAGCCAGCGCCGTAACACGCTAAGGGCGGGCTCAGCAGCCTTTTTTGATGCGTGCGTAATAAAACCCATCCATTCGGTCCTGGTTTGGGAGTATCTGCCGCCCGACATCCTGTGGTTGACCCCACTCCCCCTGTAACGGTTCTTCTATCGCATCATCCTGTCTGGCAAGGAAGTTTGCAAGCTGTTCGCTGTTCTCCTGCGGGAGTACCGAACAGGTGGCATAGACGAGAACCCCGCCGGGACGGAGTAACGGCCACAGCTTATCCAGTATGGTGCGCTGGAGTGAGACCAGTTGCCGGATGTCCGAATCCCTGCGCAAAAGCTTGATATCGGGATGGCGCCGGATGACCCCGGTTGCTGAACAGGGGGCATCGAGCAGGATACGGTCGAAGGGTTTTCCATCCCACCACTGCTCGGGTCTGGCCGCATCGGCGGCGATCAGTTTGGCCTCAAGGCCGAGCCGGTCGAGATTCTGTTTCACCCGCTCGAGACGAGACTCTTCAATATCCAGTGCGAAAAGCTCTATTTCGCTGCAAATTTCAAGAAGATGGCCGGTTTTTCCACCCGGTGCGGCACAGGCGTCCAGGATTCGCATTCCCGGTTCCGGTGCCACCAGGGTGGCGGCGAGCTGGGCGGCAGCATCCTGAACCGATACCCGTCCCTCAAGAAAGCCAGGCAGCTGTTCCACCGCGACGGGACGCTCCAGGGTGAGGGCGTCTGGACTATGGGGGCTTGGGCTTGCCGGGAGGCCTGCCTGCTCAAGCTCCTGTAGATAGGCCTGACGCTCCTGGTAGGAGCGGTTGTTGCGCAGGGTCATCGGCGGGCGCTGGTTGTTGGCCTCAACAATGGTGGCCCAGACTTCAGGCCATGCCTGTTGCAGCAACTCAAGCAGCCAGGTTGGGTGGGCGGTGCTTGCCGCGGGATCCTGCTCCAGTTTCGTTTCCAACGGTTGTTGTTCGCGTTGGAAGCGGCGAAGTACCGCATTGACCAGCCCCCGGGCCCAGTTTTTTCTGAGTAGCAGGCTGACGGCGACCGTCTCGGAGACGGCTGCGTGGGGAGGGATCTCCATGTAGGCCAGCTGATAAAGGCCCAGCAGCAGCAGGCATTTGACCTCGATCTCCTTGGCCTTGAGCGGCTTGTCCATAAGCTGCCTGAGCATCGCCTCCAGCCTCGGCCACCAACGCAGGGTGCCATAACAGAGTTCCTGCGCCAGGGCGCGTCGCTCGGGCGGGAGTGAGTCGAGACTGTGAGGGAGGAGGCTGGAGAGGGACTGGCCGTCACGCACCACACGGGTCAGAATGGTAACGGCGACGGCACGGGGATTCGCTTTTCCCTTGCCCTTACTCACCCAGAACGACCCTGTCCAGCTTGTTGGCGTTGATAAAGTTGGCCGCGCTCTGCGGCTTGCCACCCGGGCGCTGCAGGGTCAGTACACGCAGTACCCCTTTGCCACAGGCGATATCGATGCCCTGCTTGTCGGCGTGGACCACGGTGCCTGGGGCCGCTCCTGTGGTTTGGTCAACGGCACGAGCCTCCCAGATCCGCAACATCTCCCCCTGCCAGGGGGTCTGCGCCACCGGCCAGGGGTTGAAGGCGGCCACCTGGCGTGCGATTTGTGCAGCGGGTTGTTGCCAGTCGATGGCCGCCTCGCTCTTTTGGAGTTTTTTGGCGTAGTTGGCCTGGGAATCGTCCTGCTTTTCGGCATTCAGGGTGTCGGCCTGGAGCCCTTCCAGCGCCTCGACAATGCCCCGAGCGCCCAGTTCGGCCAGCCGGTCATGCAGCTTCTGGGCGGTATCCTCATCGGTGATCGGGGTGGTTAGCTTGTAGAGCATGTCGCCGGTATCGAGCCCCACATCCATCTGCATGATGGTTACCCCGGTCTCGCTGTCGCCGGCGAGGATGGCGCGCTGGATAGGGGCGGCACCACGCCAGCGCGGGAGTAACGAGGCGTGGATGTTGAGGCAGCCCATCGGCGGAATGCTCAGCACTGCCTCGGGCAGGAGCAGTCCGTAGGCCGCCACCACCATGACATCCGGTTTGAGGGCGGCCAGTTTTGTCTGCTCTTCCGGGTCCTTGAGGTTCTCCGGCTGAAACACCTCGATACCGTGTTCCAGTGCCAGCTCCTTGACCGGGCTGGCCTTGAGTTTGCGCCCGCGCCCGGCGGGACGATCCGGCTGAGTGTAGGCAGCAATGACGTTATGCGGGGAGTCGATCAGGGCCTTGAGGGCAACGGCGGCGAACTCCGGCGTGCCGGCATAGACGATTTTCAGCGGTTCGGGCATAGGTATGCAGTCTGTCGGTGTTGGTAAAGTAAGGGTTACATCGTCTGGCGACGCTGTTTTTCGAGTTTTTTCCTGATGCGCTGTCGCTTGAGGCCGGAGAGGTAATCGACAAAAAGTTTGCCTTCGAGGTGGTCCATCTCGTGCTGGATGCAGACTGCCAGCAGGCCATCCGCATCGAGTTCGAAGGTCTCGCCGTTACGGTCGAGAGCGCGGATTTTCACCCGATCGGCCCGCTCAACCTTTTCATAGATACCGGGAACGGACAGGCATCCCTCATCCATCTCCTCGATCCCCTCCTTTTCAAGGATCTCGGGATTGATCAGTACCAGCGGCTCGTTTTTTTCTTCAGAAATATCTATAGTAATCAATCGTTTATGGAGATCTACCTGGGTGGCCGCCAGACCGATCCCCGGGGCGTCATACATCGTTTCAAACATATCGTCGATAAAGCGGCGCAGTTCATCGTCGACCTTCTC
>JBEPXU010000069.1:0-9597 GCA_041641735.1 Ectothiorhodospiraceae bacterium | reverse complement strand
CTCACAGACAGCGTAACGGCCATGATAGCCGGTGTTGTTGCAACTGGTGCAGCCTTGGCCGCGGTAGAAGGTTTCGTTCTCATCCAATCCGAGCAGTTGACGCGTCTCCTTATCTACATTTTCCACCCCAAGACATTGTGGACAGTTGAGGCGAACCAGTCGCTGGGCCATAACGCCGAGCAGGGTTGAGCTCAGCAGATACGGTTCGACTCCCATGTCGATAAGGCGTGTGACGGCACTGGTAGCATCATTGGTATGCAGTGTGCTGAGCATGAGGTGGCCGGTGAGGGCAGCCTTGTTGGCGATACGGGCGGTTTCCAGATCCCGTATCTCACCGACCATCACCACATCCGGGTCATGGCGCAGGATGTGGCGGAGTGCTTCGGCGAAGGTGTAGCCCATACCGGTAGCGACCTGTATCTGTTCGATCCCCTCCATGTCGTATTCCACCGGGTCTTCTACCGTAATAATGTGTGGATTGCGCTGGTGGATCTCTTCCAGGACGGCGTAGAGTGTGGTCGATTTCCCGGATCCGGTCGGTCCGGTTACAAGTATCATACCGTAGCTCTTGTTGATGAGTTTACGTAGCTGGACGGTTTCGGCGTCACCAATGCCGAGTTCACCAAGCGGCTTAAGGGCGACCCGCTTGTCGAGTATCCGGATAACGACGCTCTCACCGTTAACGGTCGGGATAACGGAGATGCGAAGGTCAATGGTGTTGTTTTCACTGATAACACGGGTGTGCCCGTCCTGAGGCAGCCTGCGTTCGGCGATATCCATTCTTCCGGTAATCTTGATGCGGCTGACAATTGCCGGCAGCAGGGCGGGGCTGACAGAGCGGGAGAACTGCAGTTTGCCGTCAATGCGGTAGTAAATATTGACGCGCTCCTTACCGGGACGAATATGAATGTCTGAGGCGCGATGCTGGATTCCCTGAACGATGAGGGCATTGACCAGTCGTACGATAGGTTTTTTCTGCGCCTCTTTAGCCATTGATTGGATGAGGGCAAGGTCCTCCTTGTGGCGATCCTCATCGAGGACCTCCATTTCCCCCGACAATTCTGCTAGGGCCTCATCGCCATGTTGGAGGTAATATTTATCGAGTACTTTGCTGATTTCGGCACTGGAGGTAATCACCGCCTCGATATTGTGGTTAGTATGAAAGCGCAGCAGTTCCATCGCCTCCCAGTTAAGTGGGTTCTCCATGGCGATAATCAGGTGATTGTTGTGTTTAGCCAGTGGCAGGACACTGTGTTGCAGGGCGATATCGGCCGGTACGAGATTCAGTACATGAGGCGGTATCTCGAACTCGCCGAGTTTGACATAGGGGATGCCGAGTTTCCGCGAAAGCGCGGCGGTGATCTGCTCGCGGTTGCAGTAGCCCATCTCCACAAGAATATCCCCCAGGTGAATACCCGGCTGCTGCTTTTGCTGCGCAAGAGCGAGTTCCAACTGCTCGACCGTGAGCGCGTTGTCCTCAACGAGTATGTCTCCTAGCCTGCGATCCGAGAGGGGGTGGCTGTGGTGGATGGTTGCAAGCAGTTCAGCTTTATTGGTGATGGTGTTTTCAATCATTCTCTACGCTTCTGCAATATGCCGGGATATAAGCCTACTGTTTAATTCATTTACCCGTTGACTGCAAATAGCGTAAATAAAAAGGGCCGCAACGGGGAAAACCCGTTGCGGCCCTTTCTTTTTTCACGGCTTAGCCGAAAATGTTTAGTCGGCTTGCTGTAACGCCTCCTCGTACATGGCGTCATATTCGTCCTGGAAGAAGAATTTCTCTTCACCAAAGGCAGGTTCCAGTTGGTGCAGCCAGGTGGCCTTTGGATCAAATTTAGCGAAAAAGGGTCGCTGTACCCACTCAGGGTTACGGCCCTGAATGAATCGCAGCACAAAGGCCTTCTCGCCATTGATCTCGGTGATGCCCTGAACCTCAACCTTACCCGGTCCTGCGCTCATTGAGGGGCCGCGTGCAGTACGGGCCAGACCGGAGACCTGCTTCATCGCGTCGCGATAGATCTCCCAGGCCCGAACGAGCGGAACCTCGAAGTAGCGTTTGGCACCGGTATCACGTTCAACAAACATGTAGTAGGGGTAAACCCCGAGGTTACTTTGCATGCGCCACATCTTTGCCCAGATATCGGCAGAGTCGTTGATATGGGCAATCAGGGGAGATTGACTGCGAATCACTGCCCCGGTCTCGCGGATCAGGCGAATGGCCTCCTGTGCGGCCGGTGTGCTGAGCTCTTTCCAGTGATTGAAATGCGCCATGATGGCGACCTGTTTTCCCTGTTTGGAAAGATCCCTCAGCAATGCAAGCAGCTCTTCAGCGTCCGGGTCGCTGATAAAGCGGTAGGGCCAGAAGGAGATCGCCTTGGTGCCGATACGGATATTTTTGATGTGCGCGAACTCTTCGGAGAGTAACGGACGCAGGTAGCCCTCCAGGTGCTTGGTTTTCATCACCATGGGATCGCCACCGGTCATCAACAGGTCGCTGACCTCGGTATGCGCCTGGAGATAGGCGTGTAGTTTGCTAGCCTCGTTGGCGGAAAACCGCAGCTCCTTGTCACCGATAAACTGCGCCCAGCGGAAGCAGAAGGTACAGTAGGAGTGACAGGTCTGCCCCTGACTGGGAAAGAACAGCACGGTTTCACGATATTTGTGCTGGATACCGTCAAGGTGCTCCCCATCGAGCTTGGGTACGTTCAGCTCGCGCTGCCCGGAAGGGTGGGGGTTGAGTTCCTGACGGATTTCGTTAGCCAGCTCACGGATGGTTGCCTTGTCATCGGTACTGCTCATCAGGTCAGCCATGCGCTGGTACTGCTCCGGTGAGAGCATCCCCTTTTGCGGGAATGTTAGCTGGAACATCGGGTCATCCGGAATGTTGTTCCAGTCGATGAGTTCATCGATGACATATTGGTTGACCCGGAAAGGCAGGACATTCGCTACCACACGCATGGTAAAGCGCTGTTCCTCGCTCAATTGGGCGATTTGCGGGATCTGGTCCAGCTGTCGCTCTGTAAAGACCTGAAAACGTCGAGTTGCACTTTCCGTGTCAGTTACCCAACTGACGTCAATCTTTCTCTCTGCGGATGAGGATTTCGTCATTGGTTATAAGCTTCTGTCTGGTTAAACGAACATGCATGTATGCATAAGGCAGCCATTACGCCAATGGCTGATTTGAGCGCGTCAGTGATTATGGAAAGTCCATCTGTCGCGCAGGCAAGAGAGTATTTATAACAGATCCGGTCTTTTATGGCAAAAAACCATAAAAATCACTGGCTTACTTTTTGAGGTGGTATTCATACCGGTATTTGTCTCTACCGTGTTCAGGCGAGCCCTTATCACCTGCGAGGGGATTAGATGCCGGTGACATTCAGTGTTAGAATGCCTCGCTTTGACGGCTCTGAAAGACACTACTGCCTCGGTAGCTCAGCTGGATAGAGCATCCCCCTCCTAAGGGGAAGGTCATAGGTTCGAATCCTATCCGGGGCGCCAATCATTTTTACAGAACCTCCTACTGTCCCATATCGTCACCTGCCTCGATACCTGAGGGATTCGAAGCTATGACGTTGTGATCAGCTTCGATTCTGCGGTGTAGCAGCGGGAACGCCAGAGCGATGCGACGGCGGCCCGATGGGCGAGGCCTATGGCCGAGTCATCCTATCCGGGGCGCATGCCTCTCACTGGCTCAAGGCCTGAGGCAGGCTTATCGTGACTCTGCGATGGCTGTGGTAGAGTGAACGCGTAGGTCGAAGTCGGAATACACATTTATGACGCATACCATTGTCCACTCTTCTCCGCGCAGTCCCATGTGGGTGTTTGAGGAGAATTATCGCCTTCTGCAACAGCTGCTTCCTGAGATGGAAGCGGGTGGGGATCGGTATGTACTCGCGTCCGATGATGGTACGCAGCAAAACCTTGAGATTCTGATCCTTGAGCGTTGCCCCTATACAACGATAATCGATCTGAACAAGCCATTCTTTATTGACGGTGTCTGGATGCCCGATCTTCGTATGCAGTTACGGGTCTACCACGATGCCAGGGTAGTGGAGGTGGCCGCATACCAGGGGTGTCATCGCATTCCTGCCCGTTATCAGGTGGACAGCGATAGCCGGTATGTGCGGGATGAGAAGCGGCAGGTCAATCTCCTTTTGCATGAGCTGCTGCTCTACTGCCAACGCAACGGCTATCAGGAGCAGCGTCAGCCCGACTGCTCCAGTATCTAGATACGACACCCTGTATGCGGGAAGACCCGCTATAGCCCCTGACTACCTTTTACCCCCTAAGGAAACTTGACACGATTCTGGCGGTCTCATATAGTTGACTAAAATACTCAGGAATAACCCGAAAAAGATCGGGTCTTCCTGTTTTTGATTAGCGTGACGCCAGACGTCCAGGAGGTAAAAACATGGCATATAGCGACAAGGTCATGGACCATTACGAAAATCCCCGTAATGTCGGGAATTTTGAGAATGACGATGAGGCAGTGGGTACCGGTATGGTTGGTGCACCCGCTTGCGGCGATGTCATGCGTTTGCAGATCAAGGTCGATGATAAGGGAGTGATCAAGGATGCTCGCTTCAAAACCTATGGCTGCGGCTCTGCCATTGCCTCCAGTTCCCTGGTGACCGAGTGGGTCAAGGGCAAAACGCTGGATGAAGCCTCGACGATCAAGAACAGCGATATCGCCGAGGAGTTGGCGTTGCCCCCGGTCAAGATCCACTGCTCGGTACTTGCCGAGGATGCCATCAAGGCGGCAATTACCGATTACCGCACCAAGCACGATACCTGAGTACCCCGCACTCCCGTCGAGAAAAAGGCCGTTTATACGGCCTTTTTCTTTGTCCCGGTATGGCCGGTAATAGAGGCTGGTTAGCTGTTTTATCGCGGCATATCTGCCATAATTGCATACAGATTGTAATGGAATTTTGTGTCTGCCGATGAATTTTCCCGCAAACCTTTTTCCCGAGTCTCTCTACTGGAGTGCCCATGTGGCCTACCTGTTGCTGATGGGGTGGGCGCTTTTCAGCGCGCCGTGGCATATGCTGCGTAACAGGGAAAACCTGCATGTGTTTCTCGGGGCATCGGTAGCATTGCTGGTGCTGTGGAGTCTCAAGGCGGGGATACATCCGGGGATGAGCTTCCACCTGCTTGGGGCGACACTTTTGATGCTGATGTTCGGTTGGCAGTTTGCCCTCTTTACTATCTCTCTGGTTATACTCGGGCAGGCCCTGTACGGTCATATCGAATGGTTCAGTTTTTCACTAAATGCCATGATGATGGGCGGAATGCCGGTACTGTTCAGTTACGCTGTCTATCGTCTCTCGCAGTATTATCTGCCGAAGAATTTCTTCATCTATACCCTGTTCAATGGTTTTTTTTGCGGCGCACTGAGCATGGCGTTGTTGATTACGGTGACGAGCACTTTGCTGTACTGCTGCGGCGGTTATTCCTGGGATGATATCTATCACCGTTATCTGCCCTTCGCGCCGATGATGATATTCGCCGAGGCCTTTTTTACCGGTATGCTTGCCAGCAGTATGGTGTTGTTTCGACCGGAGTGGATCGGCTCGTTTGATGACCGCCGCTACCTGAACGGCAAATAGGACCTGTACATGCCCGCCACTGAGAGGCGCCTGCAGATTCGCGGGCTTGATATCGCTGTGCTGGAATGGGCCGCAGAAGGGGTGCCGGTGATCGCCGTGCATGGTTGGCTGGACAACGCCGCCTCGTTCGTACCGCTGGCCCGGTTTCTAAACGGTGTCCATCTCGTTGTCCCGGATGTTGTCGGGCATGGACAATCTGACCATTTACCGGCGTCCGCCAACTATCATCTAGCCGACTACTCTCGTTGGATTGTTGCCCTGGCCGATGCCATGGGCTGGGAGCGCTTTGTATTGATGGGGCACTCAATGGGAGCGGCTGCGGCAAGTATCACCGCAGCGGGTATACCTCAACGCCTGGCCGGATTGATCCTGCTCGATGGCATCGGTCCACTGGCCTTTACCCCCGAGCAGGAGGTGCAGCGTTTACGCAAGCTGTTGGGCGAGGGTGCATCAACGGGTGCACCCCGGTATTTCTCTAAGCTTGAAAGTGCGGTGAAGGTACGTCAGCGAATGGGGCGCTTTCCCATCAGTTCCGAGGCGGCAAGCCTGCTTGTTCAGCGTGGTACCGTTGAAGAGGGTGGACGCTATCGCTGGAGTCACGATGAGCGACTGAAGGGGCCCAATACCCACTACTATTGTCGTGAGCAGGCAGAGGGTATCCTGCGCAGTGTTGAGACCCCGACGCTTCTGATTAGTGCCACGGAAGGGGCTCTTCAGGGCTGGGAGGACTTTGAGCGGCGAAAGGGCTGTGTACCGAATCTGCAGCATGTCATATTGACGGGCCGCCATCATCTGCACATGGAGCAGGCGGCGGTGGTGGCAAGCTGTATTAACGATTTTCTTGCGACGCTTTCCAGGGGTGCGACATGATCCTGATTGAGTTGTTTATTCTTTTGCTGGTGGTGGGCGTTGTGGTTTGGGCAATCCGTCCACCAAAGCAGTAGTCGCCTTATGCCTGATTTATTGTGTTGACACAAGTGCCGGCTGCTCCTCATCCTTGAGTTTGATGTAGGCCAGGTAACGGTCACGAATTTCGCGAACGTAATTCACAGGCTCATGTCCCCTGACATAACCGTGTCGGGCTTTGCGTGCATAGCGCTGATTGGCAAGTAGCAGCATCGCCTCCTCCACATTGCCGAACCAGCGATCGGGGTCCTTGCCTAACTGCCTGGCCAGGCGCCGTGCATCGCGCACGTGACCGATACCGGCGTTATAGGAGGCGAGGGCAAACCAGGTACGTTCCGCCACCGGCAGTTCAGGCTCAAAGCGGTGCATCAACCAATTAAGGTATTTGACCCCGGCATGTAGGCCGGTTTCCGGGTCACGTAAATTCTCCAGTCCCAGCTCCTTACCTGTGCGCGGCATTACCTGTAGCAAGCCCAGTGCGCCTACCCACGATTTAGCGTTGGGATCGAAGCGGCTCTCCTGAAACATCTGCGAGACGATCAGGCGCCAGTCAAAGCCGTAGCGCTCGGCATATTTCCGTGCCAGGTCATCGTAGGGCGACAGTTCTCCTCCTGAAGGGCTGTCGGCACGCTGCTCCACATGGCGGCGGATACGCTTGGCGTTCTTGAAGTACTTTTTGTAGGTGATGTTGTAGAAGAGGCCGCGATACTCCTTGTCAAAAAATTGATTGACGGCCTTGAGCAGTGCCGGGTTGTTTTTACGAACCGCCCAGCCGTGTGAGCGGGGTGCTCCCAGCGGGAAGGCCGCTTGAATATCGTCACGCCATGTGAGTTCGATATCCAGAATATGGCTGTCGGCGACGGTCAGGTCATAGTTACCGGTGGCCACGCGGTCGATCAGCTCCTCGGTCTCAAGCGACTCAGGTGCGGCCTTGAGCGTAAAATCGATACCCTTCTGCTTTAGCGCCTCAAGCGAGTGCCAATAGGAACTGCTGCGACGGACCACTACGGTGCGCCCGCGCAGGTCCTTGGGGGTCTGCAGTGTGTCATCTCCAGCACGGGTCACAAGTATCTCGGAGACATGGTTATAGGGGCGTGAAAAAACGATACCGCGTTTCTCACGCTCTGGAGTGATGGTCATCGAGGCGGCAATGATGTCGCCTCGCCCCGCCTTGAGCCAGGGGATGAGGTCGTCGCGCGCAGGTGGGACGATCACTTCGAGGCGAAGGTCGTGCTTGTCGGCAAAACGTTGCGCCAGCTCATAGTCAAAACCCAGCAGCTCACCCCGCCAGAGAAAGTAGGTCGTGGCGTTGTTACGGGTCAGCAGGCGCAGGACCTTGCGTTTTTTTATTTCGGCCAGATCCCCGGTAAAGGCTTTCTCCTCTTTTGAGGCAAGGTGGTGTTTCCCGAGAAAGTCATTCAAGCTGAGCAGCAGCTTTTTTCTCTCCGGTGCTACCGCCCAGGCTATGGGGCGGACGGAGCTCAGGTTGAAGGCGACGGTCAAATCTTCCTGGTAGCCGAGCACCACCTTACTCAGGTTACTGTCCGCGACGGCAAGGTCATATTTGCCTTCTGCCACACCATTGAGAATGGCCTCAGTGGAAACAGCCTCATCCACCAGCTGTATCTCGAAATCGGGTTGATAGCGCCGGTTTTTGAGTTTTTTCAGTGTGCCGTAAAACGAGTCCGAAGCGTGGACGGCAATGCTTCGACCGCCGAGGTCCTGGGCATCAGCAGGGGCGCTTTTCTTACGCGCGATGATTTGTTCCCGGACATAGGCGATAGGTACGGTGAAATTGACCTGCTTTTTCCGTGTATCGGTAACAGTCAGGTTGTGGGCAATAAGGTCGCCATCACCGGCCAACAGGCGGGGGATTAGCTGATCGTAGCCATCGACATAAACATACTCGGGAATCATGCCGTTTTGTCGGGCATAGTTCTCCAGCAGTTTCAGCTCCTCGGTTTGAGGCAGTCCCTGGCGGGGAAGGTGGTCCTCACCTGCAATATCCCGGGGGCGGAGTATGCGCAGTTTTTGCGCGGTTTTGTCGGCCTTATGTTCTGTCGCACTGCTGTTATCCTCGCTACAACCGCCAAGGCCGGCAATCAGCAGGAAGAGGGAGGCAAGCAAAAATGACTTGTAGCAGCGCATAAGGGGACCTTTTTATCAGTTATCGCTTTGCACACCCTACCATGAACCGGACTATGGCTCACCGTGAGAATCGTGAGTAAACCCGGTACACTATGCGGCCTGAGTCACTCCTGAAAAGCCTATGACATCTGATCTGATAAAACAGCGACTGCACGAATATATCCTGCTGACCCGCCTGGACCGACCCATCGGCATCTATCTGGTGCTCTGGCCGATGCTCTGGGGGCTCTGGCTTGCAGCCGAAGGCCAGCCTAATCCACTGGTGCTGGTGGTGTTCCTGCTGGGAACCGTACTGATGCGTTCCGCCGGCTGTGCCATCAATGACTTTGCAGACAGGGAGTTTGATCCCCATGTCAGTCGAACCGAGCAGCGGCCATTGGCACGCGGGGCGATTAAACCCGTGGAGGCTGTTGCGGTGTTTGTGGTGCTCAGCCTGATCAGTCTGGGGCTGGTGCTGCTAATGAACACGCTGACGCTATTGCTCGCGATCCCGGCCGCTTTTCTTGCGGGCAGTTACCCCTTTATGAAGCGCTTTACTCATCTGCCCCAGGCCTACCTTGGCGCCGCCTTCGGCTGGGCGATCCCCATGGCCTTTGCGGCACAGACCGGTGCGGTGCCGCTGAACGCCTGGCTGTTGTTCGTGGCCAATATTTTCTGGGCGCTTGCTTACGATACGATGTATGCCATCTGCGATCGGGAAGATGACCTGAAGATCGGGGTGAAGTCTGCCGCGGTGATGTTGGGGCGTTTTGATCGTCTGGGGATTGCTCTGATGCAGTTGTTGACCCTTGCGCTACTGGCCCTCGCCGGTCTGTTGTTCGGCCTCTGCGTGCCATTCCTGTTGGGACTGGTGGCGGCAAGTGGCTTTGCTGTTTACCAGCAATACCTGATTCGTGACCGTGATCCTAAACTGAGTTTTCAGGCATTCCTG
>JBEPXU010000068.1:0-9598 GCA_041641735.1 Ectothiorhodospiraceae bacterium | reverse complement strand
TGGCCCACAGCAGTACCACATCCTTGGGCAGGTTGGCGTTGGCACCGAAGACCCAGGCCCGCTCGTTGCGCACCGCTTCGGTATCGAAGTGGATCACCTGCTCAGTGGCATGCACGCCGGTATCGGTCCGGCCGGCACAGTGCACCCGCACGGGCTCGGCGGCGACCTTGCTCAACGCCGCCTCAACTTCACCCTGCACAGTGCGCACCGCATCCTTCTGCAACTGCCAGCCACAGAAGCTACTGCCGTCGTATTCGATACCTGCTGCTATACGCATCGCACTCATTGACTTGATTCAGAAACAAACGCCCCGCACCGGTCGTGCCGATGCGGGGCGTGATGTTACCCCATCCTGTTACGAAAGGGTTAGATCTTGGAGAGCAGATCCTGTGCCTGCTGCTTCTGCTCGTCGTTGCCACCCTCGACAACCTCCTCGAGCATACTCCGGGCACCGTCGTTATCACCCATCTCGATGTAGGCCTGGGCCAGGTCCAGTTTAGTGGTGATTTCATCACTATCACTGAATCCACCTTCATCCTCCAGGTCACCCAGGTCACCAAAATCACTATCACTTTCCAGTGCACTCAGATCCAGATCATCGTGCTCCTCAGCCGAAGAGGGTGCTTCGCCTTCAGCCGAACCTTCAAACTCCAGGTCACCGAAGTCGAGGTCACCCAGATCCATGTCGCCAAGGTCTGTTGATTCCTCGGCAGCAGTCGCTGACTCCTCCACACCGAGATCCAGGTCAAATGCAGTATCGTCTTCGGTACCGCCCTCTTCGCCCAGATTAAGATCGAAACTGGGCTCTTCTTCTGCACCGGTCTCTTCGCCAATATCAAGGTCGAAACTGGGCTCTTCCTCTGTACCGGCCTCTTCGCCGATATCCAGGTCGAAGCTCGGTTCTTCACCTGCCCCACTCTCTTCACCCAGATCCAGATCAAAGCTGGGTTCTTCTTCTGATTCTGCAGTCGTTGCAGAAGATGTTTCCTCTTCCGCCCCAAAGTCGCCGATATCGAAGTCGAGGTCGCCAAGCCCTTCATCCGTGGCTTCCACCTTCTCTTCTGTGCTCTCTTCGTCCTGATCCAGATCGAGACCTAGATCGAAACTCTCCTCACTGCCCTCACCTTCCATTTCGGCGCTGAGTTCATCGAGATCAAGTCCGATATCAAGCACATCATCACTGACAGGTTCAGATTTCTCTTCAGCAACAGGCTGCTGAGATTCAGCAGCCGTCGCCGTGGCACCGGCAAACAGAGCATTCTCCGGGCTCAACTCGTGCCCCATGGACACGACTTTGCTCCATATATCGTCATTGGCCTTGAGTTTCTCGGCAGACTCACCGGCCAACGCATCAAACTTTCCCTTGTCCTTATCGGCGTGGTAAACCTCAAGCAGTTTTGCGATCACCTCAGGCCTGTCCGGGCTGCTTTCCAGGGATTTTTTCAATACCTCCTCGGCCTGCTGGTTTCTGCCATAGGCCATGAAGACTTCGGCCTCCGTCAGTGGGTCGACTTCACCCTCATCAGTGGTAATGGTGCCGCCACCCATGCCACTTATCGCCAGATCACTGAGGAAAGATGTCTCGCCGGCGCCATCCTCTTCCTTGGCGTTCAGCATCGAGGAGGTACCGCCGGTCAAGATGCTCTCCTGAAAGCTCCCCTTTTTGCGCCGACGAATGAGGAACATGGCCAGAATCAGCAACACGACAACCGTACCGCCCCCGGCAGCCAGCATAATAGGATCCTGTAGCAGGGACTCGACGAAACTCGGCTGAGGTGCCGGTTTTGGCTGCGGCCGTACCTTTGGTTTCGGTTTGGGCGCCGGCTTGGGCTTTGCAGCAGGCTTGGCTGGCGCAGCCTTCTCCTCGGGTTTGTCTGCGGGTTTGGCAGCCTCAGGCTTAGCCACTTCACCTTCGGCCTTTTGAGGCATCGCCTTATCTTCGGTCATTGCCTCCGCTGCGGCCTCAGGCTTTTTCATTTCGCCGCCAGCTTCTTTGGCCATGTCACCGGCCTGCTTGTCAGACGGCAGCGTTGCAGCTTGCCCCTGTTCACGAAGCTGCTTCTGCAGTTTCGCCAGGTCGGCATCCTTGAGAGTCAGTAACCGCTGCATATCCTGAAGTTGCTCTTCCAACTCAGTCACTCGGGACTGCAGCTCTTCATTCTCCTTACGCTGGGCGGCGGAGCTTTCAAGGGCCAGCATCAGTTTTTCGTTGGTATCGCCATTGGCCTTCGTCCCTTCTGCAGAGGTACCGGCCTGTTTCTCACCCTCTGGTGCGACCAACTTCAGCTTCGGTTCTGATTTGGCTGCGCCTGTGGCTGGCGTTGAGACTTGCTTTTCAGCCACCGGCTGGCGCGCCTTGGCCTTGGCAGCCATGGCGGCACGATAATCTTCCCACTCGCGAGTCTGCTTGGATACCTGACGGACCGCCTCAGCCTTGTTCATCGCGGTCAGCAAGGCAGGATCGTCGATGCGAAGCACGTAACCCTTTTTCAAGCGATTGATATTGTTATCAAAAAACGCATACGGATTGGCCTTCTGAAGCGCCAGCATCATCTGCTGAACCGATATATCCTTGTTGGGTCGTAACTTCAGTGCAATGGCCCAAAGGGTATCGTTGGCCTTAACCGGACCGTAGACAATACCCTTTGCAGGTGCAGCGGGCTTGGTTGCCTGGGCAGGTTTGGCCTGTTTTGTTGGTTTGGAAGGTTTGGCTGGCTTTGCAGACGGCGCAGGCGCTTTTTGCTTCGCCATCTTCTCCTGCTCAGCCTTCTCCTGCTCAGCTTTTGCCCTCGGTGAGACGGGAATAGAGCTGGGAGGCGGTACGAACTCCTCCTCCTGCTCGGCGGTTGCAGTTTCCTGCTTGGGGGTTACAGCAGCACTCTCTTTCGTGCCTGTCTCCGGCGCCGTTACAACAGGTGATGCAGTCCGTTGGCTAACCGGCGGATCAAGCAGCAGGGTATATTCACGCAATACACGCCCCGTTGGCCACTTCACCTCTACCAGGAAATCAAGGAAGGGTTCGCTAATCACCTTTCTGGAGGTGACTTTTACGTAATACTTGCCATTAGCTCTGCGCTTGACGTCAAACTTAACCCTCATCAACACAGCAGGGCGCTCCAGCCCCATCTTGGAGAAGGTGTCGGCCGAGGCCAGTGATACGGTGACATCGTCCACTTCAGCTGGATCCACAGAGAGCAGCTCGATATCGGCATCGAGTCGCTGGTTCAGGTTCGAATGAAGCTTGATGTCCCCCAGCCCCAGCGCTAGTGCGGCTGCAGGTGCCATTAGTGAAAGAGACAGCAGGGTTATGACCAGCTTCCGCACTATCCTTACTCCCTTATATCCAGAATGTAGTTGTGTTTCCCGGGGCACTTCTTTTCCACTTTGTTCGCGCAGTTGTAAGCTAAAGCTACCAATGAACTTTAGTTAATGCAACTAACTACAGCTCACATATAGCATTTTTCCACTAGCTCGGCAATCTGAACAGCGTTCAAAGCCGCCCCTTTTCGGCTATTATCGGCCGTAATCCACAGATTCAGGCCGCCGGGTCGGGCGAGGTCCTCACGCAGGCGTCCGACCAATACGGCATCCTGCTCATTCGCCTGAATTGCCGGGGTTGGCTCCCCGGGTTTATCCACCAGCAAGAGTCCCGGGGCACTATCCAGAATGGCGCGAGCCTCCTCCACTGTCACCGTCGCTGCCATCTGCAGGTGTACAGCCAGCGAATGACCGTAGAAGACGGGCACCTGCACTGCCGTTGGGGTGACGCTAATAGTGGCATCGGCAAGGATTTTCTGTGTCTCCGTCACCATTTTTATCTCGGCGTCGCTGTAACCATTGTCCAGTAACTCCCCGACCTGCGGGATGACATTAAAGGCCACACGCTGGGGGAATACCGACTGGCTGACATCACGCATATTGAGCAGTGATACCACCTGGCCGGAAAGCTCATCCACACCGGCCTTGCCGAAATCGGAGACTGCCTGGTAGGTGACCACATCGGCATGCACGACACCGACAGCCTGCTGTAGCGGGAACAACACCATCAACAGAAAAATGGTGGTAGCGGATGGCGAAGCAATAATATTACGCTCGCGAAAATACTCAAGTGCCCCCGGATTAACCTCAGGGATCACCAGCGGCACTTCAGGATCGTCCGCATAAGCGCCGGAGCAATCAATGACGGCACATCCGGCCTCGCTGGCGGCGGGAGCATTGGCATGCGTCAGCGAGGCATCACCACAAAAGAAGGCCAGTTCCGTCCCGGAGAAATCGAACGCCGAGACAGACTGGACCTTGAGTGACTTGCCGAAGCGGCGCAGTGTTTCACCCACCTTGCCCTCCTCATCGAGAAGGAAAACCTCCCCGACGGGAAAGGCGCGCTCCTCCAGAAGGGTCAGCAATGTTTCACCAACCTGCCCGGAGGCCGCCACCACGGCGACATTAATACGCCTTGTCATAAACGCTTACTGCTCCAGCAGGATACGCAGCATGCGACGCAGCGGCTCGGCGGCGCCCCACAGCAGCTGGTCGCCCACGGTAAAGGCGGAGAGGTACTCGTTACCCATGGTCAGCTTACGCATACGACCGACCGGGATATTGAGCGTACCGGTCACGGCGGCCGGGGTCAGGTCGTTCATGCTGGCCTCTTTCTCGTTCGGTACCACACTTGCCCACTCATTGTGATTGGCAATGATGTCGCTGATCTCATCCAGCGGTGCATCCTTGGTCAGCTTGACGGTCAGGGCCTGACTGTGAGAACGCATGGCACCGATACGCACGCAGATGCCGTCGATCGGGATCGGGTTGTCGGAACGGCCGAGGATCTTGTTGCTCTCCACCTGCGCCTTCCACTCCTCCTTGGACTGGCCGGAGTCGAGCTGGGCATCAAGCCACGGGATCAGGGAACCGGCCAGCGGCACGCCCCACTTATCCTTGGGGTAGTCGTCGGAACGCAGATAGTCGGTGACCTTTTTGTCGATTTCGAGGATGGCGGAGGCCGGGTCGTCGAGCAGCGACTTCACGCCGTCGTGGATACCACCCATCTGTTGAATGAGTTCGCGCATGTTCTGAGCACCGGCACCGGAGGCCGCCTGATAGGTCATCGGCGAGATCCACTCGATGAGTCCCTGCTCAAACAGACCGCCCAGACCCAGCATCATCAGCGAAACGGTACAGTTACCACCGACATAGGTCTTCACGCCGTTGGCCAGACCGTCCTCAATGACATTCTTGTTCACCGGGTCGAGCACGATGATCGACTCATCCACCATACGCAGGGTGGAGGCCGCATCGATCCAGTAACCGTCCCAACCGGCCTTACGCAGCGCGGGATAAACCTCTTCGGTGTAGCCGCCACCCTGACAGGTGACGATCACATCCATCGCCTTCAGCTCGTCGATGCTCTTGGCATCCTTCAGCGGCGGTACGTCCTTACCCACATCCGGGCCGGGCTGACCGGTCTGGGAGGTGGTGAAAAAGATCGGCTCGAATTCATTGAAATCGTTCTCGTCGCGCATGCGCTGCATCAACACAGAGCCGACCATGCCACGCCAACCTACAAGACCTACACGTTTCATAAAAACCTCCTGAAATGGTTTAACGCAAAGGCGCAAAGACGCAGAGGATGCAAAGAAAAATCAGAACAATTAATCTTGTCGCCTTTGCTCACCCTATTCACTTCCTTAACTACTTAATCTCATCCGCAAAATTTCTCGCCAGGACAGAACAAAACAATCACTTTGCATACTTTGCGCCTTGGCGCTTTTGCGTTGAGTGCTCTTATCCTTTCAATTCGGCGACGACCGCATCGCCCATCCCGCTGCAGCTCACTTCGGTACCGCCTTCGGTCATGATATCGACGGTACGGATACCCTTGGCCAGAACCGCCTTGACCGCCTCCTCGATGCGCTTGGCGTTGGCCTCATCGCCGAAGGTGTAGCGCAGCATCATTGCCACGGAGAGGATGGT
Organism: Ectothiorhodospiraceae bacterium; assembly: GCA_041641735.1. GTDB lineage: Bacteria > Pseudomonadota > Gammaproteobacteria > Thiohalomonadales > Thiohalomonadaceae > JAPHTQ01. The sequence continues at coordinate 3,628 of JBEPXU010000068.1, read as the reverse complement.
GGCCAGCGGGTTGGCCTTGTCCTGTCCGGCAATATCGGGGGCGGAGCCGTGGATCGGCTCGTACATGCCCTTGTTGTTCTCGTCCAACGAGGCCGACGGCAACATACCGATGGAACCGGAGAGCATGGAGGCCTGATCAGAAAGAATATCGCCGAAGATGTTGCCGGTGACGATCACATCGAACTGCTTGGGCCACTTCACCAGCTGCATCGCCGCGTTGTCGACGTACATGTGTGAAAGTTCAACCTCGGGGTAATCCTTGGAGACCTCGATCACCACCTCACGCCACAGCTCGGAGCACTCCAGCACATTGGCCTTCTCCACCGAGCAGAGACGCTTGTCGCGCTTCATCGCGATATCGAAGGCAACGCGAGCGACACGGCGCACCTCGGACTCGGAGTAGAGCATGGTGTTAAAGCCGACACGCTCACCGTTACGCTCCTCGATGCCACGTGGCTCACCGAAGTAGACGTCCCCGGTCAGCTCGCGAACGATCATAATATCGAGACCGGCAACCACCTCCGGTTTCAGGCTGGAGGACTCGGCAAGCTCCTCATAGAGCAGTGCCGGGCGCAGGTTACCGAACAGGTTCAGCTCCTTGCGGATACGCAGCAGACCGCGCTCCGGACGTAGCGGACGGTCCAGTTTGTCGTACTCGGGACCGCCGACGGCACCCAGCAACACGGCATCGGATTCCTGCGCCAGCTTGAGGGTTGCCTCCGGCAGCGGGTCACCGGCGGCATCGTAACCGGCACCGCCGATGGCGCCCTCTTCCATCTCGATATCCAGGCCGTCGGCCTTGAGGACATCCAGAACCTTTACCGCCTGGGCCACAATCTCCGGCCCAATACCGTCACCCGGCAACACTGCAATCTTTTTTGTCATCTATCTACTCCTAAATGCCGTCTCTCGCCAAAGCGCCAAGACGCAAAGAAATCACAATTAAATTTTTACTTGGCGCCCCTGCTTTTTTTGCGACAAAGTTATTCGCCAAACAACCACGGGGCTTCGTTTTTACGCCGCTCTTCGTAGGCCTTGATGTCGTCCACATGCTGCAGGGTCAGGCCGATGTCGTCGAGCCCGTTAATCAGGCAGTGTTTGCGGAACGGGTCGACGTCGAAGGCAAACTCCTCACCGCTCGGTGTGGTGATGATCTGCGCTTCGAGATCCACCGTCAGCTGGTAGCCCTCTGTCCCCTCCACCTCGTTGAACAGCTGATCCACCTTCTTCTCATCCAGCACGATGGGCAGGATGCCGTTCTTGAAACAGTTGTTGAAGAAGATATCGGCGAAGCTCGGCGCGATAACCACCCTGAAACCGTAGTCCAGCAGCGCCCACGGCGCATGCTCGCGCGAAGAGCCGCAACCGAAGTTCTCGCGCGCCAGCAGAATATTGGCTCCCTGGTAGCGCTCCTGGTTGAGGACGAAGTCGGGATTGAGCGGGCGTTGGGAGTTGTCCATGCCCGGCTCGCCGTGGTCCAGGTAGCGCCACTCATCGAAGGCATTGGGGCCGAATCCCGTACGCTTGATCGACTTCAGGAACTGCTTGGGGATAATGGCGTCGGTGTCCACGTTGGAACGGTCCAGCGGTGCCACGATCGCGGTCAATTTCTCGAACTTGTCCATCGCTTAACCCTCCATCTTGCGTACATCGAAAAAGTGGCCCTTCACCGCCGCCGCCGCGGCCATGGCCGGACTCACCAGGTGGGTGCGCCCGCCGTTGCCCTGGCGCCCCTCGAAGTTGCGGTTCGAGGTGGAGGCACAGCGCTCGCCAGACTCGAGGCGGTCGGCATTCATCGCCAGGCACATTGAGCAACCCGGCTCACGCCATTCGAAGCCAGCCTCGATAAAAATTTTATCCAGCCCCTCCTCTTCTGCCTGCTTTTTCACCAGACCGGAGCCGGGGACCACCAGCGCCTGCTTGACGGTGGAGGAGACCTTGCGCCCTTTGGCCACACCGGCCGCCTCGCGCAGGTCCTCAATACGGGAGTTGGTACAGGAGCCGATAAAGACCTTGTCTACCGGGATGTCGCTGATCGCCATGCCTGCATCGAGCCCCATGTACTCCAGCGCTCGGCGCATGCCGTCGGCCTTGACCTTGTCGCTCTCCGCATCCGGGTTCGGCACGTTTTCGCTGATGCCGACCACCATCTCCGGCGAGGTACCCCAGGTCACCTGTGGCTCGATGCAGGCAGCATCCAGTACTACCTCCTTGTCGAAAACGGCATCCTCGTCGGATTTCAGATCGTGCCAGGCCTCAACCGCCTTATCCCACAGCGCGCCCTTGGGAGCGAACGGCTTGCCCTTAAAGTAGTCGATGGTCTTGTCGTCCACCGCCACCATGCCGGCGCGGGCACCGGCCTCGATGGCCATGTTGCAAACGGTCATGCGCCCCTCGACGGAAAGGTCGCGGATCGCCTCGCCGGCGAACTCGACGGCATGACCGGTGCCGCCGGCGGTGCCAATCTTGCCGATGATCGCCAGCACGATGTCCTTGGCGGTAACGCCAGGACCGGCATGGCCCTTCACCGTCACCCGCATGTTCTTCATCTTCTTCTGCACCAGGGTCTGGGTAGCGAGCACGTGCTCCACCTCCGAGGTGCCGATACCGTGGGCCAGCGCGCCGAAGGCACCGTGAGTGGAGGTGTGAGAGTCACCGCAAACCACGGTCATGCCGGGCAGCGTTGCCCCCTCTTCCGGACCGACCACGTGCACGATACCCTGACGGACATCGTTCATCGGGAAGTAGGTCAGACCAAACTCCTTTACGTTGGAATCGAGTGTCGCCACCTGGGTACGGGCGATGGGATCATCGATACCCTCAATGCCGCCGCTCTGACCGGTAGTGGGCACGTTGTGGTCGGGCGTAGCCACCACGGAGCTGATGCGCCACGGCTTGCGACCGGCAAGGCGCAGCCCCTCGAAGGCCTGGGGTGAGGTCACCTCATGCACCAGATGACGGTCGATATATAACAATGCGGTGCCGTCCTCTTCACTTCGCACCACATGGGCATCCCACAATTTGTCGTACAGGGTCTTGCCGGTCATCGTCTCTTTCTCCGTCAAAACGGGTTAATTACAGACTATGAAGAGTAACGCCGGCCCATTCATTACACAAATTCATATTTTTCATATATTCTATTCCCAATTGGAATACATGGAAATGGAATGGATATATCTGCCTTACAGGCCTTTACCGCAGTCGCCGAAGCGTCCTCTTTCTCACAGGCGGCAGAGAAGCTTTTCCTTACTCAACCAGCAGTAAGTAAACGCATCGCCACTCTGGAGCAGGAACTTAACAGCCCCCTTTTCGACCGCATCGGCCGTCAGGTAGTACTGACCGAGGCGGGTCATGCCCTTCTGCCCCACGCCCGGCGTATTCTCGATGAAGTGGAGAGCAGTCGCCGCGCAATCACTGACCTTTCAGGACGTATCGCCGGCCGACTGAGCCTGGGTACCAGTCACCATATAGGCCTGCACCGTCTACCGCCGCTGCTGCGCGGACTGCGTCGACGCTACCCCGACCTGCAGCTCGATATCCGCTTTCTTGACTCGGAAACCGCCTGTCGGATGGTAGAACATGGAGAGCTGGAGTTGGCCATTGTTACTCTGCCGCCGCGGCCATCCGC
>JBEPXU010000067.1:0-9683 GCA_041641735.1 Ectothiorhodospiraceae bacterium | reverse complement strand
CATGTGCGGCTCATCAGAGTTGCCGGAGGTGTCGACGAACAGGCGATGGTCGCTCTCGAAGAAGGCGAAGCCCTGGATGACCTTAATCTTTACACCCTTGTCGGTGTTGAGGGCCATTTTGCCGCGCTCCTCCAGTACGTTGCGGCGGTGCTCCTCGAGTTTCTTCCAGTCGAGCTTCGGCTTGTTGGTTCCGATGATGCCGAGCAGTTCGTCGTGGGCACGGTCGCGGATACGGTCCGCCGCGGCGCGCCACGCCTTGGAGGGGATACAGCCACGCCACAGGCACTCGCCGCCGGGGAACGGGGCGTCGTTGACCATTGCCACCTTGAGGCCGTGGCCAGCAAGATCCCGGGCACAATCCTCACCACCGGGGCCGCCGCCGATGACGACGACATCGTAGTCCCAGTCGCCCTCGGGGATGGCAGGACCGAGCGGTCCCATCCAGCTCTCGGGGTCTTCGATCATGCCCTTAAGGGTATTGAGGTATGAGGCCACCTCGGCGCCGTTGGCCACGCGGTGGTCGGCGGTGATGGTCAGCGGCATGCCCTCGGGACCGGCGGCGGAGATCGCCAGAATCGCCGCGGTACCGGGGGTGGGGATGGCGTCGAAATAGGTAACGCCCATCATGCCCATGTTTGAGACCATGAAGGTTGGGTTGGCGTACTCCTCGGGGGCGAGGCGGCGCTTTCGCGCGCGGTCCACCAGGTCCTTCCAGCTGTCGTTCAGCTCTTCCAACGGGCGGGACTCGCAACCGCGCAGCACCGGTACCACCAGGCCGTTGCCTTCGGCGGTGACCGCCATGCCGATATCGACATTGTCACGCTCGACCAGCTTATTCTCCGGCTGGTAGGCCCAGTTGATGGAGGGGTGCTGTTTGATCGCCTCGGCGCAGGCCTTGGCGATGGCGACGGTGACGGAGACACCCTTCTTCTTCGCCGCCTTGATCAGCGCGCCGGGCTGGGCGTTGAGGGTGACGTGGAAGGTGGGCATGGTCAGTGACGCGGTCATGGAGGCGGAGACCGCCTTCTCCATTGCGTTCATCGGACGGCCATGACCCGGCACCTGGACATGGGGCGAAGTGTGGGCCGGTGTCGGTTCAGCCACCTCGGTGGGACGGGCCACCGGCTGGGCCTTACGCACATCCTCGGCAGTAATCTCACCCTCGGGGCCAGTGCCGTGAAGATTATTCAGGTTAACGTTGAGCGAAGCGGCCAGCTTGCGGGCATAGGGAGTGGCCTGCTTGTTGGCCGGGCGCGGTGCCGGGGTGACATCACCGGAAACGGGTGCTGGAGCTGCCTCGGGCTTTTCTGCTGTTGCAGCAGCCGCCGGGGCCTCGGCCTTTTTCACCGCCGGGGCGGCGCCCACGGTGGCGGACTCTTTCACTACCTGATCTTCACTGTCGACCAGATAGGCCATCGGTTCGCCGACGGGGACGACCGAGTCAACCTCAACCCGGGGGCCGGAGAGGTAGCCCTCACGGAACACCTCCACATCCATAATCGCCTTGTCGGTCTCCACGGTGGCGACGATATCGCCGCGTGAGATCGGTTCGCCCAGCTCCTTCTCCCAACTGACCACCACACCTTCTGTCATGGTGTCGGAGAGCTGAGGCATCTTGATGGTATGGCTGGCACCGGTCGGGGCGCTGATGGAGGATGTTGCCGTGGCCTCTTCGGCCTCCGGCTCGGGCTCGTCGGCCGTCTCAGTTTCAGCGCTCTGTGCAGCGGCGGGCGCTTCAGCCTCACCGGACTGTACCTCGTCCTCACTCGCGACCAGGTAGGCCATCGCCTCGCCCACGGGGATGGTGGAGTCGACCGCGGCGATGGGGCCGGAGAGGTAGCCCTCGCGGAACACCTCCACATCCATAATCGCCTTATCGGTCTCGACGGTGGCGACGATATCGCCGCGCTGAATCTTCTCGCCGATCTGCTTCTCCCAGCTGACCACCACACCTTCGGTCATGGTGTCGGAAAGCTGGGGCATCTTGATTACATACGGTTCAGCCATGTTTGTATTATCCAACTATTGTTTCAACGCAGAGCTCGCGGAGGCAGCAGAGCATTCTATTACAAATAACAACGGCATTGCCCTTACAGCAACTGCCGTCGACAAACATCGAATCAACATGTCCTCTGCGCACTCTGCGTTGAGTGCTTTTTTTCTTACTTTCCGAACATCCGTAGTACGGTGTTAACCACATCCTTGGCCGTCGGGATGGAGGCTTTCTCCAGTGTACGGTTGTAGGGGATGGGGACGTTTTTCGCCGAGACGCGCACCGGCGGGGCGTCCAGTTCGAAGAAGCACTCTTCGTTGAGGATCGCCATCACCTCGGAGCCGACGCCGACCGGGGCCTCGGCCTCCTCGACGATGACCGCTCGGTGGGTCTTGCTCACCGAGGCCTTAATGCCCTCGCGATCCAGCGGCGCGAGCGAGTAGAGGTCGATTACCTCGGCATTGATGCCATGCTTGGCCAGCTCCTCGGCAGCCTGAAGGCTCCAGTGTACGGAAATGTTGTAGGCGAAGAGGGTCACATCGGCCCCCTCACGTGTCACCTCGGAACCCTCCAGCGGCATGAAGTATTCGTCGTCCGGTACCTCGCCCTTCATGTTGTACATCAGCTCATGTTCGTTGATGAACACCGGGTCGTTACAGCGCACGGCGGATTTGAGCAGGCCGTAGGCCTGTTTCGGGTTGGAGGGGGTGACTACGCGCAGGCCGGCGATGCCCATGAAGACCTTCTCCATGCGCGCCGAGTGCTGCGCGCCGAGCTGGTGCGCGGTGCCGCCGGGGGAGCGGAACACCACCGGCGCTTCAAGCTGCCCGCCTGACATATAACGAACCTTGGCGGCAGTGTTGACGATCTGATCGGTCGCCAGCCAGGCGAAGTTGACCGACATAATCTCGATAATCGGCCGTACACCAAGGAAGGAGGCGCCGATACCCAGACCGGTGTAACCACCCTCGGAGATCGGTGTGTCGATCACCCGCTCCTCGCCGTACTTGTCATAGAGTCCCTGGGTCGCCTTGTAGGTACCACCGGCGACGCCGATATCCTCACCCATGGCGATAACCAGCGAATCACGCGCCATCTCCTCGTCGTGGGCGCGGCGAAGCGCTTCCCAATACATCAGTTCAGCCATTATTGCGCCCCTCCCTTCACATACGGATCGTTTTCAGCCAGGACATACTTCTCCAGTTCCGACACGTCGGGTTCGGGCGATTCCTCGCAGAAGGGAATGATGTCGTTCTCGATTTCGTCGATGATCTCCTTGTCCATCGCCTTGTAGTCATCCTCGCTGATCTCGCCGGCCTCAATGAGCCGGTCGCGCAGGATGATAATAGGGTCGCGCTTGCCCCACTCCTTCTCCTCTTCCTTGGAGCGGTAGGCGTTGCCGTCGGACATGGAGTGGCCGCGGTAGCGGTAGGTCATCAGCTCAAGCATATACGGGCCCTTGCCGGAGCGCACATGGTCAACCGCCTCTTTCGCCGCCTTGAAGACCTCGTCGATATCCTGGCCGTCTACCTGATTGGAAGGGATGTCATAACCGCAGGCACGCTTGTACTGGTCCTGTACTGCGGTGGAACGCTCGATACGGGTACCGATGCCATAGAGGTTGTTTTCGGTTACATAGAGCACCGGCAGATTCCAGACGGCAGCCATATTCAACGATTCGTGAAAGACACCTTGGTTGTTGGCCGCATCGCCGAGGAAGCAGATGGCGATCTCATCGCCACCCTTGAGTTTGATCCCCTTGGCCATACCGGCAGCCAGTGGGAACGGTCCGCCCACCAGGGCATAACCGCCCATGAAACGGTGCTCGGCATCGAAGATGTGCATGGAGCCGCCACGACCCTTGGAGCTACCGGTCTCCTTGCCGAAGAGTTCGGCCATCACCGCCTTGGGGTCGGAGCCGCACTTAATGGCATGGATATGGTCGCGGTAACCGGTGATGACATAATCATGACCGGGCCTGGCCGCCTCCATCACCCCATGGACACAGGCCTCCTGGCCGGGATAGAGGTGCAGGAAACCCCCGATCTTGCGTTCAACATAGGCCTCGTAGCAGCGCTCCTCGAAGCGGCGTGCATACAACATCTCGCGTAGCAGCCGTTTTTTATCAGCGGCGTTCATGGCGCTCCCTTATTGATTCTCATTAACGGTTTTAGTGTTTGCCCTGTTATGGGGGCATCTTTCCGATTTACAAAGCCTTCTATAGTGATTATTAAAATATAGCAGGTCAAGGAATCCCACTATATTAGTCAGGAAATAAGTTGCTAAAATTAAAGAAAAATGGGCTATTGCCGATACCCTTGGGGCTCGGTAACATTCCTGAAACACCAATAACGACAAAGCACAGTGGAACCCCATGAAGAGGGAAGCAGAAAAAATTGTCCAACAGTGGCTCGATGAACTTTCATTCAGCGCCGCCACCTGGGATCTGGATGCCCATATGCAGCTGGTTTCACGCCAGGTCGAGGTCACCGGTATACCGAATATCACCAGCATCGACTACAAAGGCTGGAAGATGCGGCGCAAGAATGAATTCGAAAAAAAGCTGCTACACGGCCTCAACTACCGCCTGACGGATATGCTAAGCGAAAATGAGGGGCAGCTCCGATTCAAGGTCGAGGAGATTATGCGTGCCTTTAATGGCAAGGTCGTGGTCATCGATAAGGAGGTTACGCTCCAGCGGGAGGATGATGGACACTGGCGGGTGTGCCGCGAGCACTTCGAACAAATCCGCCAGCGCTAGGTCCTAGTCTGTATCTTCTATCACCGTTCCATCCCACTCCGTTCCAGGACGAGGCCAGGCACTGAGAATCGCACTGACCAGCGTTGCCAAAGGAATGGCGAAAAACACACCCCAGAATCCCCAAAGACCGCCGAAGACCAGAATCGCAACGATAATCGCCACCGGGTGCAGATTGACCACCTCGGAGAACAGCAACGGTACCAGCACATTACCATCCAGCGCCTGAATTACGGCATAGGCCGCCACCAGCCAGGCAAAATCGGCCCCCCACCCCCACTGGAAATAGGCCACCACGGCCACCGGCACCGTTACCACCGCGGCACCGATATAGGGAACCACTACCGACAGCCCCACCAGCACCGAAAGCAGGATGGAGTATTTCAGTCCCATCAGTGAGAACACCACAAAGGTGGTCACACCGACGATGAGGATCTCCCAGAATTTACCGCGAACATAGTTGCCCAGTTGCTGGTCCACCTCGAGCCATACCTGTGTCGCCAACCGACGCTCGCGGGGGAGAAAACCGGTAAACCAGCGGACGATCCGGACCTTGTCCTTGAGGAAGAAAAATACCAGCAGTGGCACCAGAATCAGGTAGACCAACAGGGTGATCAGGCCAGGAATGGAGGCCAGTGACATCGACAGCAAGCGGTGTCCCTGCTGGGTGATCTCCTGTGAAAGCGCTGCCATCAACTCACGGATCTGCTCCTCCGTGATAAAGGCATAATGCTTTGGCAGGCCAAGCAGCACCTCTTGCACCTTGCGCACATAGTTAGGCAGTTCACGGGCAAGATCCGCCGTTTGTCCCCACAGCAGTGGCACGACAGCGAACAGTAAAAACAGCAGGAATGCCATGAAGATCATGAAAACCAGCAAAAAGACACGATTTCGCCGGCCCCCGCGACTCTCCAGACTGGCGACGATCCCCTCCAGCAGGTAGGCAATGACGATACTTGCCAGCACCGGTGCCAGCATTTTCCCCATCGTCAACACAACGCCAAAACCGATCAGCAGCAGGACCGCCAACAGAATGGCCTGCGGATCGGAGAAATAGCGATGGAACCACTGACGGATGATCTCCATTATCTGACGCCCTGTGCCTCGAGAAACTTGTCAAAGTCGCGCCGGAACACCTCTTCCAGCTCGTCGATGACCTCCTCTGCCGGACGACCTTGCATCATGTGCTGGGCCATCAGACTGGAGGCTTCATGGAGCATCTTGGAATGGTCCAGCATGTGGTAGGTTTCGCGCAGGCGCTTGAGCGCTGCCACCACCGTCTCATCCTCCGGTCTTGGAATCTCCCTGGGCTCCAGCGATACCGCCTCGGCAGGCTGACAGCGTGATTCAAGAAATTCGGCAAAATCCATCAGGGTCTTGCGCTCCGCCTCGGGTAGTCGCCCATAGATCTCTGCCAGGCGTTTTTCGGGTCGCTCTTTATTTTCTGGGATCAACATCGTTTCAGCGCCTCATACCAGCAGGCCAATCAACATCAAGGATGTTCTTTACAATAATGACGGGCGAAATCGAGCAACTTCTCCATGGCCCGCAGACGGAACTTCTGCTTCTGGTGTACGAAGGAGAAGGGTCGCTCCAGCGGTGTATCCAGGTTGACGGCAATCAATGATCCGAGCCTGAGCTCCTTTTCAATGGTCGCCCGGGAGAGGATTGATATCCCCATACCGGCCTCGACTGCGCCCTTAACCGCCTCCGGGCTGCCCAGCTCCATCACGATATTCAGATCCTGGGGATTGGCTCCGGCCTCTGTGACCGCCTCGAGCATCACCTCGCGTGTGCCGGACCCCTCCTCGCGACAGATATAGGGGTAACGGGTCAATTCCTTGATCGGTACGGTATCCTTTTTCGCCAATTCATGGTTGGGTGGAACAATCAGTACCATCTGGTCCATGCGGCAGTTCTCCACCACCAGGTTTTTATTACTCACCGGCGCCTCGACCACCCCCAGGTCGATAACATTATTCTCCACCATGGAGACGATACCGTCGGTATTGGCCACCTGCAGGCGAATGGAGACCTCCGGGTATTTCGCCTTGAAATCGCCAAGCAGCGCCGGGAGCATATACTCGGCGATAGTGGTGCTGGCCCCCAGCAGCAGTACACCACTGACCTCCCCGGTCAGGTCCCGCACCGAGTTTTCCATTTCGGCATAGAGCGCGAATATGCGATCCGCATATTCATAGACCCGCTGGCCCGCCTCGGTCAAACTGATTCTGTTGTGTGTCCGGTCAAACAACCGGGTATTAAAGTACTCCTCCAACTGGCGCACCTGAAAGGTGACCGCCGGTTGGGTCATATGCAAAGATTCTGCTGCCTTGGTAAAACTCAGCAGTCTTGCCACAGTGTGAAACACCTGTAGTCGTCGATCCGCCATGACTACCTGCCCTCCTTTGGGGATTCATTGTATTTATGGAGACCAAGCATACTTTATATAACGAAGGAGGGACAATGTTTAAACATTCAGTGGCTATACATATTATTCGTGTGGATTTCGTTGCTCCTCGGGCACCTGTTCGTAGAGTGTAAAACCGTCCAGCGACAGGTTGGTGGACACGACACGCAAGCCGAGTAACGCGATCTCACCGCGGAAACGTTGTTCACCGTCGCCACTGAACTCAAAGCCGTAATGACGCAGAAAGCGAATCCTGCCACTGCGATCCCGCTGCAGGCGTATCCGCTTCAGCGCCACGGTCTCGTCCAGTAGCTGTTGCCGGTTTCGTTCGCAGGCCCTTCTTGCTACACGCACCGCCACCTCTTTGACCCTGGCGCTGCTGTACCACCCCCACGCCACCAGTCCCAATCCAGCAAGCAACCACTCCACAAACCACACCCTGAAAATGAAAAATGGGCATTCATGGTAGTTGAGTGTTGTTCACTTGGCGATAGTATGGACGTGCCTTGGTATACTACCCTGAGCGAAATCCCAGACAGACCCGTGGTCTGAGTTAACAACCGGTACCTATCAGCCATGCAAGAAGTGACTATTACCCGCCCCGATGACTGGCACCTTCACCTGCGCGACGATGCCGCCCTTGAGGCCGTTGTCGGCCACAGCGCCGAGCGCTTTGCCCGCGCCATTGTCATGCCCAACCTCAAGCCACCGGTGACGACCACCGAGCAGGCGCTGGCCTACCGTGAGCGTGTTATGAACGCACTGCCCGGGGACAGCACATTTGAGCCACTGATGACCCTCTACCTGACCGACGACACGCAACCGGAAGAGATCGTCAGGGCAAAAGAGAGCGGCGCGGTCCATGGGGTAAAGCTCTACCCCGCCGGCGCCACCACCAACTCCGCCTCCGGGGTCACGCATATTCACAAACCTGAGGCCGCGTTACGGGCCATGGCGGAGCTAGGTATCCCACTGCTGGTCCACGGCGAGGTAACCGAACCGACCGTTGATATCTTCGACCGTGAGGCGGAATTTCTCGATACCGTCCTCAAACCGCTGCTGGATCATATCCCCGACCTGAAGGTCGTAGCCGAGCACATCACCACGCGGGAAATGGCCGAATTTGTCCTGCACGCGGGTGAGCGGGTGGCAGCCACCATCACACCGCAACACCTCCTGCTCAATCGCAACGCCATGCTGGTTGGCGGCATCCGTCCCCACCATTACTGCCTGCCGGTGCTGAAGCGGGAGAGTCACCGTGAGGTGCTGGTAGAGGTGGCCACCTCCGGTAATCGCAAATTTTTCCTCGGCACCGACAGTGCCCCGCACGCCAGGGGCGCCAAGGAGACCGCCTGCGGCTGTGCCGGCATGTACTCGGCACACGCTGCCATTGAGTTATACACCGAGGTCTTTGATCAGGCCGGGGCACTGGACAGGCTGGAGGGGTTTGCCAGCTTCCATGGTGCCGATTTCTATGGCCTGCCAAGAAACAGCGACACCATCACTCTGCGACGGGAGGCCTGGGAGGTACCGGCTCACTACCCCTTTGGTGAGGATCAGCTGGTACCCTACCGGGCGGGAGAAAAGGTGAGCTGGCGGATGGTGAAATAGGACAGGAGTGGATTCAGGCCGGGCATCGAGCGAGCCCGGCCGGAAGTAACGTTGTCACTTAATAGAGCGGGGTTAGTGTCATCCCCTGTTCACGCAATAAGGCCACCAGACCGTCATCCCCGATCAAGTGCAGTGCCCCAACGGCAATAAACACATGCCCCTGTTTAAGCAGCGGTTTTGCACGCTCTGCCATACGTACGTTGCGTTCATGAATCACGCTGCGCTCAAAACGCTCCTGCAGCTGTTCAGGCAACCCCTGCATGGATTCCTGATTGAGTGACGCGATTGTGTCGAAATCATGTTGCAACCAGGCATTGGTGAGCTTTTCCATCATTTGCGGCAGCTCAGGATAATCCTTCAGGGCCTGTCGCAGCAGCACCTGCTGATCCTCCAGCGATAATTCCCGAAATAACGACACCTGCTCATCGACCGTTTCAAGTCCTTTAACCGCCTTCCCCTCGGCCTTTGCGCGGTCGTACAGCACCTTGTCCAGAAACTGGCCGGTTTTGGGCTGCGGCATACTCAGGGTCAACAGTACTGCCCAGGGACGGAGTTTTGCGGTGAGCGCTTCCGGGTACCCCCGCTTCGCCATTGCCGAAACGCTCTCGCGGTAGAGATCGGCGGGCACAAAATCGGACAACTTTTGCGCGGCAGGCAACATGATGGCCTGCGCCATCTTTGCCTGAGCCTCCGGAGTCAACTCCAACTCCAGCACCAACGTATCCGCCCCCTTGAGGGCCTGCTCAACCTGTGCAGGAAAATCGAGGACCCTCGGGTCTTCCGAATGTATGGTCCCGAAAAGGTAACTACTTACCCCTTGCTGGTTCTCAACCCGCCACAGTAACGCCTGCTCGGCGGCCTGCACCGGAGCGGCCAACAGCGCAAACAGGATCAACGCTGTGGCATTGAAG
>JBEPXU010000066.1:0-9685 GCA_041641735.1 Ectothiorhodospiraceae bacterium | reverse complement strand
GTCCAATCTTCTGGCGGCCCTAGGTGCCTTGCTGGCACTTGGCTATGAATTCAGGGATGCCCTGGCGCGACTGAGCCGGGTGACTACCGTACCAGGGCGTATGGAGGCCTTCGGCGGACAGGGCAAACCACTGGTGGTCGTGGACTATGCCCATACCCCCGATGCGCTGGCACATGTGCTGAGTGCGCTGCGTGAGCATACCGGACGGCAGTTGTGGTGCGTTTTTGGCTGTGGCGGAGAACGTGACCGGGAAAAGCGACCAATGATGGGGAGAATTGCCGAGCAGTTGGCAGACAACGTGGTGATTACCGATGACAATCCACGCCGCGAGAACCCCTTCAGTATTATCGAAGACATTGTCTGTGGAATTGAAAACCCTGATGCCGTTTACATTAATCGAGACCGCGCACATGCCATTGCCCAAGCTATCGGGTTGTCCCGAGAGGGGGATGTGATTTTGGTGGCGGGTAAAGGACACGAGACCGAACAACAGATCGGTGAGCAGAATATTCCCTTTAGTGATCGCAACGAAGTTGCGTCCCTGCTGGCGGAGGAGGTGCGCAATGGCTGAAGGCATCCGCACCATGCTTGCCACTGCCGCCACCTGGATCGATGCCCGCCTGATCGGGGCCGATCGCGAATTCCACGGAGTAAGCACCGACTCACGTGCCATTGAGCCAGGCATGCTCTTTATCGCCCTGAAGGGGCCCAACCATGATGGTCATGACCATGTCGCCGCGGCAGTCAACGCCGGTGCTGTGGCGGCACTGGTGGAGCGTCCACTGGATGTGGCGGTTCCGCAACTGATTGTTGACGATACCCTCAAAGCATTGGGCCGCCTTGCGGCCATCTGGCGTGAGCACCTCGGTACTCCGCTGGTGGCCGTGACGGGCAGCAACGGCAAAACCACCGTCAAGGAGATGTGTGCGGCTGTCCTTTCCAAGGCGGGCAGGACGCTGGCAACCCGCGGCAACCTGAACAATGACATCGGTGTACCGCTGACCCTGTTGCGGCTGGAGAACGAGCACGATTTTGGTGTGATTGAGATGGGGGCCAACCACCCGGATGAGATCGCCTATCTCACTAACCTGACCCGTCCACAGGTGGCGATCATTACCAATGCGGGTCCGGCACATCTTGAGGGTTTCGGCAGTATCGAAGGGGTGGCGCGTGCCAAGGGCGAGATCTACCAGGGCCTGAGCGAGGACGGTGTGGCGGTGATCAATGCCGATGACCGTTATGCCGATATCTGGCGTGAACTGAGCGCCGGTCACCGCAGCATCAGTTTCGGTCTGGAGCGGCGCGCTGATATCGGCGTGCGCGGCATGGGCGACCTGCATGGCAGTGAACTTGAGGTACTAAGCCCGCTGGGTGAGTTTCATCTCAGCCTGCCGTTGCCCGGGCGACACAACATTATGAATGCATTGGCGGCGATCTCCGCCGGCATCGCCCTGGGTATTGACCTGGATGTGATCGCCGCCGGTCTGAATCACATGGTACCGGTCGGCGGACGGTTGGAGGTTCGTGAGGGTCAGAATGGCGCGACCATTCTCGATGACAGCTATAACGCCAACCCTTCATCCATGCATGCCGGCCTGGAGGTCCTCGTCGGTTGTGACGGCAAGCGTTACCTAGCGATGGGGGATATGGGCGAACTGGGCGAGAGTGCCGATGAATTGCACCGCCAGGTCGGACGCGATGCACGGGATCTGGGTATCGATGGTATCTATGCTACCGGCGAACAGAGTCGCCATGCGGTTGAAGCCTTTGGCGAAAACGGTTTTTTCTTTGCACGACAGCAGGAACTTATTGAGGCATTGCTTCCACAAATGAACGATAACACGACCGTGCTGGTTAAGGGATCGCGTAGCAGCCACATGGAGACTGTGGTCGAGGCGCTGGCCGTCGGGGGGGAGAGTTAAACCATGCTGCTCTATCTAACCGAATACTTAAGCCAGTTCCACAGCGGCTTTAACGTCTTCCAGTATCTGACGCTGCGGGCCATCCTCGGAGCGTTGAGTGCACTGCTGATATCACTGTTGCTCGGTCCCTACATTATCCGCAAGCTGAGCCACCACCAGGTGGGGCAGTTCATTCGTGACGATGGTCCCGAGAGCCACCTTTCCAAGGCCGGTACGCCGACCATGGGCGGTGCGCTGATCCTGGCGGCGATTGCGATAAGTACCCTCCTCTGGGCGGATCTTTCCAACCGTTTTGTCTGGGTTGTGCTTCTGGTCACCATGCTGTTTGGTGCCATTGGCTGGATCGACGACTACAAAAAGTTGATTAAGAAGCAGTCCCTGGGCCTCAAGGCAAAACATAAATATCTTCTGCAGACAATCGTCGGCTTAGGTGCCGCAATCTTTCTCTATAGCACTGCTAGTGTGCCGGCCGAGTTGGAGTTGATTGTGCCGTTTTTCAAAACTGTGGCATTGCCGATGGGATGGTTCTTCATCGTGTTGACCTACTTCGTGATTGTCGGTTCAAGCAACGCGGTGAATCTCACCGATGGACTGGACGGTCTGGCGATAATGCCCACGGTTATGGTCGGTAGTGCGCTGGCCATCTTTGCCTATGCCTCTGGCAATACCAACTTCGCCAGCTACCTGAGCATTCCCTACATTCCCGGAGTGGGTGAGGTAGTGGTATTTTGCGGCGCGCTGGTCGGCGCCGGACTCGGTTTTCTCTGGTTCAACACCTATCCGGCGCAGGTCTTTATGGGGGATGTCGGTGCGTTGGGCCTGGGTGCGGCGCTGGGTGTGATTGCCGTGGTGGTACGCCAGGAATTGGTGCTACTGATTATGGGCGGTGTCTTTGTTATGGAAACCGTCTCGGTAATCCTGCAAGTGGCCTCCTACAAACTGACCGGCAGGCGGATCTTCCGCATGGCGCCCCTGCACCATCATTTTGAATTGAAGGGTTGGCCCGAACCGCGGGTCATTGTCCGTTTCTGGATCATCACCGTTATCCTGGTGTTGGTCGGACTGTCCACACTGAAAATTCGTTGAGGCGAGATGACTGCAGCGATGAACATGGCAACGACACAACCGGCAGAGAGCCTTACCCTGGTGGTAGGGTTGGGTCAGACCGGTGTTGCCTGCGTGCGTTTTCTCACTGCACGCGGGGAGTCGATAGCCGTGGTCGATAGCCGTGCCAATCCGCCTGGACTGGAAGAATTGCGCCGGGAATTCCCCGAGGTGCCGGTTTATCTCGGTAGTTTTGACAAAGAGTTATTTAACCGCGCTGAGCGTTTGTTGCTCAGCCCTGGTGTTTCACCGCAGGAACCGGTGGTGAGCGAGGCGAAAGAGGCCGGTGTCGAAGTACTTGGGGACATCGAGCTGTTTGCGCGTAACGCAAAGGCCCCGGTCATTGCTATTACGGGCTCAAATGGCAAAAGCACAGTGACAGCGCTTCTCGGTGAGATGGCGAAGAAATCAGGCAAAGAGGTACTGGTTGGCGGCAACATCGGCACACCCGCGCTGGAGTTGCTGGAACAGCCAGCTCCGGAGCTCTATGTGATGGAGCTCTCCAGTTTTCAGCTTGAGGTGACAAGCTCGCTTCGTTGCCTCGCCTCTACCGTATTGAACGTGAGCGATGATCATCTGGATCGTCACTACACCATGGACAACTATGCGGCGATTAAGTCGCGTATTTATGCCGGTGACGGTGTGATGGTGATCAATGCCGATGACCCCTATGTCGCGGAAATGGTCGATACAAGCCGAGAGGTTGTGCGTTTTACCCTGAATACGCCTGAAGGTGTAGGGGATTTCGGTCTTCGCCAAAAGGACGGCATGGATTATCTGGCCAGGGGCGATGTGTTACTGATGGCTGTAAATGAAATGCGTATGCCTGGTCGCCACAACCAGGCCAACGCCCTGGCGGCACTGGCACTGGGTGAAGCGACAGGGCTTTCCATGCCGGCGATGTTGGAAACCCTGCGCGAGTTTCCGGGACTGCCTCACCGCTGTCAGTGGATCGCCGAGACCGACAGTGTGAACTACTACGAAGATTCAAAGGGTACCAATGTCGGCGCCACCCTGGCGGCGATGGCGGGCATGCCCGGTGAAAAGGTGGTGCTTATTGCAGGCGGACAGGCTAAGGGGCAGGACTTTGTTCCGCTAAAGTCGGTTATCAAGCAGCGTGCGCGCGCCGTGGTATTGATCGGTGAAGATGCTGAACTGATTGCACAGGCAATTGGGGGCAGTGCAGAGACCGTCTTCGCCGACTCCATGCAGCAGGCGGTGGATAAGGCGTCAGTACTGGCACAGCCGGGCGATAGCGTATTGCTCTCGCCGGCCTGCGCCAGTTTCGATATGTTCCGCAACTATATCGAACGTGGCGATGCCTTCGTCGCTGCGGTGAAGGGGAGGGCGTCATGAGTATTGCCGGCGTCTTTCAGTCCGGTACCGCACAACGAAAGCGCCAGTCGGTTTCTATTGACTGGCCGCTGCTGCTTTCGGCTATCACACTGTTGGGGCTGGGCCTGGTGATGATTGCCTCTGCCTCGGTGGGTATCGCCGATAAACAGGTAGGCGATCCCAGTTACTATTTGGTACGCCAGAGCCTCTATGTCGGACTTGGTCTTGCTGCGGCACTGATTGCCTGGCAGATCCCGCTTGAAGTGTGGGAAAAGAGTGGGCCAATTTGGGTTTTGCTGAGCATCATATTGTTGTTGGCATTGTTTGTTCCGGGACTGGGACGGACGGTTAATGGCAGTACCCGCTGGTTGATGCTTGGGCCGTTTAACCTTCAGGTCTCCGAGCTGGCCAAGTTGTCGATGATTATCTACATCGGCGGATACCTGATTCGCCGGGGCGATGAAGTTCGCAGCAGTGTTAGTGGTTTTATCAAACCCATGGCGCTGGTGCTGGTGTTTGGTTTCTTACTGTTGGGCGAGCCCGATTTCGGTGCAGCAGTGGTGCTGGGTGCAACGGTGCTCGGGATGATGTTCCTCGGTGGCGTACAGCTTTGGCTGTTCGGTCTGCTTATGGTGTCGGCTGTGGGTTCACTGGCGATGCTGGCTATAACCTCTTCCTATCGCATGGAACGTCTTACTGCTTTCCTGAATCCCTGGGCTGATCCCTTCAACAGTGGCTTTCAGTTAACCCAGGCATTGATCGCAATCGGTCGGGGTGAGTGGTTCGGTGTCGGACTGGGTGGAAGCGTGCAAAAACTGTTTTATTTACCTGAGGCGCATACCGATTTTGTCTATGCCGTGCTGGTCGAGGAGCTTGGAATGGTCGGTGGCGGTATCGTGGTGCTGCTGTTTGTCATTCTGGTACATCGGATTTTTCATATTGGTAAAAATGCAGCCGAGGCAGGGATGCAATTTGCCTCCTATCTCTGTTATGGCATTGGTATCTGGTTTGCCCTGCAGGCCTTTATCAATATGGGCGTGAACATGGGGCTGTTGCCAACAAAGGGACTCACTTTGCCGCTGATGAGTTACGGCGGTAGCAGCATGATGGTGATGTGCGTGGCCCTTGCCTTGGTGCAGCGGGTGGCGATGGAAACACCGATGCACGGTGTGACCGTCAGGAGGGCAAAGTCATGAGTGCGATGCGTATCCTGATCATGGCTGGTGGAACAGGGGGACATGTCTTCCCGGCACTTGCTGTTGCACAGGAACTCAAGGCCCGCGGAGTCGAGGTTAGCTGGCTGGGTACCCGTCGCGGTCTGGAGTCCGAGCTCGTTCCGGCAGCAGGTTTTTCCATCGACTATATCCGTATTGCCGGTTTACGCGGCAAGGGTGTTGCCGGATGGTTGTTGGCTCCCTGGCGCCTGACAGTTGCCCTGTTTCAGGCCATTACCGTGCTGCGTCAACGCAAGCCGGACGTGGTGCTAGGCATGGGGGGCTTTGTCACCGGTCCCGGTGGTGTTGCTGCCAAACTGACAGGTCGGCCATTGCTGATTCACGAGCAGAATGCGATAGCCGGTCTGACTAATCGGTTGTTGTCACGTATTGCCAACCGCGTGCTGGAGGCCTTCCCGGATACTTTTGTCGGGCGACATGTTGAATACACCGGTAATCCGGTACGCGGCGACATCATGCAGCTTGCAGAGCCAAAAGAGCGTTACGCCTCACACGAAGGACCGATTCGTGTATTTGTGCTGGGAGGCTCACTCGGCGCGATGGTCTTTAACCAGACACTGCCAAAGGCGCTGGCAAATATGCCTGAGGGTATTCGTCCGGTGGTTCGTCACCAGACCGGTAAGAAGAATCTCGATGTGACACAAAAGGCCTATGACGAGGCGGGCGTCGAGGCAGAGTTGTTACCCTTTATCGATGATATGGCATCGATGTATGAGTGGGCAGATATGGTGGTGTGTCGCGCAGGGGCACTGACGGTCAGCGAACTGGCTATTGCGGGTGTGCCTGCTTTGCTGGTGCCATTCCCCTATGCGGTGGATGACCATCAAACAGCAAACGCCCGCTACCTTGCGGACAACATGGCGGCAAAACTGATTCCGCAATCGACAATGAACGAACAAACACTGGCTGACCTGTTGCGCGAGTTTTGTAATAACCCGCAACAGGGGCGTGAGGCACTGCTGGAAATGGCAAACAGCGCCCGCAAATTGGCGATGCCTGAGGCGACCGCAATGGTTGTCGATGCGTGCCTCTCACCGGCCAAAGAGGAGAGCGCAGCATGATTAAAGGCACCCCGGTGGAATTGGCAGGTAATAACGTCATGGGGCGTATTCGCCACATTCACATGGTTGGTATCGGCGGCTCGGGTATGGGCGGTATTGCGGAGGTGTTATTGAACCTTGGTTACACCGTTTCAGGCTCCGATTTGAAACAAAACCCGGTTACCCGCCATCTGGAGGCGGAGGGGGCGACGATCCATATCGGTCATGAAGAGGCGAATATCCAGGGTTGCGACGTGGTGGTGACCTCTTCTGCAGTGAAAGAGGATAACCCGGAGGTGCAAGCGGCACGTGAGGCGCGAATTCCTGTTGTGCCTCGAGCAGAAATGCTGGCGGAACTGATGCGCTTCCGTCATGGCATCGCTGTGGCCGGCACCCATGGCAAGACCACCACCACCAGCCTGATTGCCAGTCTGATGGCCGAGGATGGGCTGGACCCGACCTTTGTGATCGGTGGTCGCTTGAACAGTGCCGGCACCAATGCCCAGCTTGGCGCCGGACATTATCTGGTTGCTGAGGCTGATGAAAGCGATGCCTCATTCCTGCATCTGCAGCCGATGAGCGCAGTGGTAACCAACATCGATGCCGATCACATGGCGACCTATGGTGGTGACTTTAGCAAGTTGCGACAGACCTTCATTGAGTTTCTCCATAATCTGCCGTTTTATGGTCTGGCAGTGATGTGCGTGGATGACGAGGAGGTTCGTAATCTTCTGCCGAGCGTTACCCGAAGGGTGGTGACCTATGGTTTCAGTCCGGAGGCGGATATTCGTGCCACGAATGTTAGCCATGATGGACTTCGCACCCGCTTTACGGTCTCCCGTGAGGGAGAGGAGAACTGGCTGGATGTCACCCTTAACATGCCGGGCGACCATAACGTGTTGAATGCCCTGGCGGCGATTGCCGTGGCCCATGACCTGGGGGTGTCCGATGAGGCGATTATTGCCGGTCTGGACAAATTCCAGGGTATCGGCCGTCGCTTTCAGGTCAGTGGTGAGGTGAAAACGGCCCATGGCAAGGTTCTGTTGGTGGATGATTACGGTCACCACCCACGTGAGGTGGCGGCGACCCTGCAGGCGGCGCGTGCAGCCTGGCCGGAACGTCGGCTGGTGGTGTTGTTTCAGCCACACCGATATAGCCGTACCCGCGACCTGTTTGAGGACTTTACCGAGGTGTTGTCGGAGCCCGATGCACTACTCGTGCTGGAGGTCTATCCCGCCGGAGAAGAGTCAATCCCGGGAGCAGACAGTCGCACCCTTTGCCGCGCCATTCGCGCACGTGCTCAGGTTGACCCGGTCTTTATCGGTGAGCAATCGGATTTGGCGCAGACCGTTTCCGGTGTCCTGCAGGATGGCGATGTGCTGTTGACCATGGGCGCGGGGGATATTGGAAATATCGCACAACGCTTGCCGAAGCAGCTGGAGGAGCTGGCATGATGGCCATTCAGCAGACACAGCCGTTTCGCGGCGAACTGCTAGAGAACGAGCCGATGTCGCGTCATACCACCTGGCGGGTAGGAGGACCGGCGCGTAACTATTATCGTCCCGCCGATATTGAGGACCTGGCACTGTTCCTCCAGCAGCTACCCGAGGCTGAACCTCTCTACTGGGTCGGCCTGGGCAGTAATTTGCTGGTACGAGACGGAGGTATCGATGGCACGGTGATCGCTACCAGTGGTCTGTTGAATAACATTGAGCGCATATCGGATGACGTAGTACGCGTTGAGTGTGGTGTCTCGTGTGCCAAAGCGGCCCGTTTCTGTGCACGTGAAGGATTGGCAGGTGCAGAATTTCTCAGTGGCATTCCCGGAACCATCGGCGGGGCTCTTGCAATGAATGCCGGCTGTTTTGGCGGTGAGACCTGGGCGCTGGTGGAAAAGGTTGAGACCCTGAATCGTTTCGGCACACTGCATGTGAGAAAGCCTCAGGAATATCGCATCGGCTATCGACAGGTTCGCGGTCCGGTGGGGGAGTGGTTCGTGGCAACCTACCTGAAATTGATTCCGGGTGAGACCGCGCAGCTACAGGCAGACATTAAAGGGTTGTTGGAGAAACGTAGTAACACCCAGCCGACCCAGCTACCCAACGCAGGCTCCGTATTCCGCAATCCCGATGGTGATTATGCCGCGCGGCTGATTGAGTCGGCAGGTTTAAAGGGGCGTTGTATCGGAGATGCCTGTGTATCGGACAAGCATGCAAACTTTATCGTCAATAACGGCTCAGCCACGGCTACGGATATCGAAGCATTGATTGATTTTGTTCAGACCGAAGTGGAGAGGCAATTCGCTATTCGTCTGAAAAGAGAGGTGCACATTCTTGGCGAAGCGAAAGGGGGTGCTGAATGAGTCCGCGCATTTCAGACCCGGCACGTTTTGGCAAGGTGGCCGTTTTGATGGGGGGGACCTCGGCAGAACGGGAGGTGTCGTTAAAAAGCGGCGCTGCAGTTGTGAGCGCACTGAAGCAGCGGCAGGTGGATGTGGATGCGGTGGATGTCGGCAAAGAAAGCCTGATGCAGCTTCTTTCCGACGGTTATGACCGCTGTTTTGTCATCCTCCACGGTCGTGGCGGAGAGGATGGAACCATGCAGGGGATGCTTGAACTCATCGACATGCCCTATACCGGTAGCGGTGTGATGGCCTCAGCGCTCGGCATGGACAAGTGGCGTAGCAAGCTACTTTGGCGTGCAGCCGGTTTACCGGTTCCCGATTGTGTCGTACTGGATGAGAACAGTGATTTCGAGGCAGTGGAGAATCAGCTTGGATTGCCGCTTTTCGTCAAGCCTGCCAATGAGGGGTCGAGTGTCGGCATCAGTAAGGTTTCCCGTAACGGTGAGTTGGAGGCCGCATACAAAAAAGCGGTAGAGCACGACCCCCTGGTGCTTGCTGAACAATATATCGGCGGGGGGGAATATACGGTAGCCGTTCTTGGCAGACAGCCGTTGCCGGTGGTGAAGATTGAGCCTAAAGGTGAGTTCTACGATTACGAGGCCAAGTACCTGAGTGACGATACGGCTTATCTCTGTCCATGTGGAT
>JBEPXU010000065.1:0-9838 GCA_041641735.1 Ectothiorhodospiraceae bacterium | reverse complement strand
CGTTCCTGATAGAGCGAATAGAGATGGAGACCAGGTTGTATCTGCTGCAGTCGAGCAAACATCTCCCGGGCCTCCTCCCAATGACGACTGCGGAAGGCAGAAAGCGCCTTCTCCAGCAACTTGATTTCATTAAGCAGCTCCTCCCCTGCCTCCTCACGACGACAAAGCGGCTGGTAGACATGGATCGCCTCTTCCTTGCCCTTTACCCGCACTCTGTCCAGCTCCCGATAGACAAAGCGTTCCCCGGCAAGCTCGCGGGTATGTTCCCCGACTACGATGCCAACACCGTAATATTTGGTCGTCCCCTCAAGGCGCGAGCCGAGATTCACCGCATCACCCAGCACGGTATAGCTGCGTCGGTACTCGGAACCCATATCACCGACACTCATCATGCCGCTATTGATACCGATACCGATATTGACCTCCGGCCAGCCTGCCTTGACGAATTCGCTTTTGAGTTTCTGCGCTTCCTGCTGCATCGCAAGCGCCGCATCGATGGCGTGGACCGCATGATTGTCGACCGGTATCGGCGCCCCCCAGAAGGCCATTACCATATCGCCGACATATTTATCGATCGTGCCATGGTGATTGAAGATCAGCCGAGTCATGGGGGTAAAAAAGCGATTGAGAAAACGTTTCAGCTCATCGGCGCTCAGCGACTCGGATATCGAGGTAAAACCACGGATATCGGAAAACAGCACTGACAGCTCCCGCGCCTTGCCCGCAACATCGAATTCATCCGGTCGCTCGCTCATCTCATCGACCAGCTCGGGCGGAACATACTGGCCGAACATATCCTTTAGCCGGTGCCGGGTCAGGGACTCGTAGAAATAACCCCAGGAGAGATTACCCACGGTAATCGCCGCGATCAGAAGCAGGGGACCGGCCAGGTCGAGGACCAGACCCTGGTACACCCAAAACCAGCTAGTCGTCGCCGTGACAGCAGCGGCCATTGAGGTGGTCAGCAGCATCAACCACAGTAGTGAAATGCGCGGCAGTAATAGTACCAGCAACACACCAACGATGAGTTCAAAGACCAGATTCGCCCCGTCGGCCCAGGAGGGGACGGTCAGGTATTTTTCGTCCAGCATCGCGGCAATCAGGTTGGCATGCACCTCCACCCCGGGATAGACCGAATCCAGCGGTGTTGCACGCAAGTCGAAAAGTCCTGCGGCCGTGGTGCCTACAAGCACTATCCTCCCGGCAAATACATCCGGATCGGCCTGTCCCGATAAAACAGCCTGCGCCGAAACATAGGGAAAACTTCCCTTGTGACCACGAAACGGCACCAGAATTCTCCCCTGCCCATCGGTGGGGATCGTTCTGGCCTTATCCAGTTTAATGAATTCGAGATAGTCCTCCCCATTGATCGTTCCGGTCTTAAGCGTGGCCTGTTGCAGGAACATATAGCGGCGTACCGTCTCAAGTGCCAATGAACCATAGAGCTTGCCGCCATAACGTGCCAGCAGCGGCGCCCGACGCACGACCCCGTCAGGGTCCGGGCGTATACTGAAGAATCCACCGGTAGAAGCCGCCTGCTGTAACTCGGCCAGGGGCGCCGTGTACCCCTTTTTCGTAGGCAGTACCAGACCTGTCATCACCTGCGGGTTGGTCAGTGGAAGTGAAGGCGGTAACTGGCCCGATGAGGCCGATGAACCGTCGCTAAACACATACCCCAACACCACATCGCTAGTAGCCAGCTTGCCGGCCAGCTCCCTGTCCGCACCGAGCGCAGGCTCAAGCCTGCGCAATTGATTCATAAGAGCCCCATGCTCCCCTTCACTGCCCTGAAGTCGACCGACGATTTCGTCAACCGGATTGCGTTCCGGTTCGGCAAACAGCACATCAAAGGCAATCACCACGGCACCGGCCTCGTTAAGCCGGTCAATCAGTTCGGCAATTCGGTAACGTGACCAGGGCCACTGGCCGATCTTGCGCAGGGAAGCCTCATCGATATCGACAATCACCACACGGGGATCAGGATTGTCCGTCTCAGGCAGGTGCAGCTGCATTCGCTGGTTATAGACAGACAACTCCAACCGCTGATAGAGCGTATCCAGCCCCGGCACCATACCAAACTGCATCGCCAGAACAAGCAACATCAGACCAAGACCGATGCTGCTGGCAAGATAACGGGATTTTCTGGTACTGAGCGCCATTCACCCTTCCTGGTTCGCTTTTTCTCAGTGGAGCTGATTTATTGTTCTATCTCGATGAGATTACGGTGTAAGCGGACGCAGGTAAATAGGGTGAAGCAGAGGTGTTAGCGGCCGTAACGCTCGGTAAAGTCGCGTAATTTGTGTATCGACTCCTTCGGCAGGTCGGTCCACTGGAAACGCCAGCGCCAATTCCCTTCCGTGGTGCCCGGGGTGTTCATGCGGTGCTCCCCGCCCAGTCCCAGCACATCCTGCATCGGCACCATCGCCTGGCGTGCCACCGAAGCGTAGGCACTTTCGATAAGCGCCCATGGCATCGGCTCCTGGGGAAATCCCAGATACTCATGCACACGATGCTGCTGATCAGGTGGCAGGGAGTGATACCAGCCAAGGGTGGTATCGTTATCGTGGGTCCCCGTATAGACCACACTATCCTCGGTATGGTTGTGCGGCAGATAAGGGTTATCGGGGCCACTGTCAAAGGCAAACTGCAGAATCAGCATACCGGGCAAATGGTATTTTCGGCGCAGTGCAGTGACTTCCGGTGTAATCACGCCAAGGTCTTCGGCAACGATGGGCAATTCACCGAATGCCTCGCGCAGGGAACTGAACAGGGCATCGCCAGAGGCCTTGACCCAACGGCCATTAATCGCGGTCTTTTCATGCACCGGAATCTCCCAGCAGGCCTCGAAACCACGAAAGTGGTCGACACGGAAGAGATCAAAGAGCTCCAGCTGCTGTGCGACTCGCAGGTGCCACCAACGAAAGTCATCAGACTCCATCCACTCCCAGTCATAGTGCGGGTTACCCCAACGCTGGCCGGTCTCGGAGAAATAATCGGGCGGCACGCCGGCAATCACTGTCGGAGCCCCGCTTTCATCGAGTAGAAATGCGTCGCGGTTGGCCCATACATCCGCGCTGTCGTAGGAAACGAAAATCGGCATATCCCCGAAAATGCGTATACCCTTGCTGTTGGCGTATTGCCTGATGCGGGACCACTGCTGGTAGAACAGGAACTGCTGGTAACGGTAGTAACCCAGTGCCTCTTCCGCCTCACTTTCCAGCGCCTTGAGTGCATTCCCGTGTCGATCACGTAGTTCAACGGGCCACTCATTCCAGGGGCGTTGCTCGAAGCTATCCTTTAATACCCTGAAACAGGCGTAGTCGTCGAGCCAGTATGACTCCTTGTGGCAAAAGGCATCGAACGCCTCTGTATTACCCACCTGGTGATACTGTTGATAGTGACGCTGTATCAGTTCGTGCCGGGGAAGCTGGGCAGTCTCCACGCCACGCTGTGGCAGGGTTTCAAGCAGCCATTGACGTCCGATAAGTTCCGGGTTACCGGCAAAGGCGGAAAGCGACTGGTAGGGAGAGAGATCTTCATGGACCGGGCCGAGGGGCAGGACCTGCCACAGGTGTTGACCGGCCTCGGCGAGAAAATCGACAAAGCGCAGTGCCTCATCACCCAGCTCACCCAGCAAACCGTCACCTGGAAGCGAGGTGGGGTGCAGGATGATGCCCGCCTCACGCCGCGTACCCACCCCATTGCGGCTAATGGCCATGCTGCTCCTTGCCGCGGCGCATCACGCCCCCGGCCTCGGCCTCAGTGCCTCCCCCTCCCTGGGAGATGACATGGTTGAGCGACTCGGGCACCGGTAGACCCAGCTGCTGATAGAGTGCCTGCAGCTGATGCCGATACAGCCAGTCAAAATCCTTTACCGACTCGGAGGGGTTATAGTCACCGAACCACCAGAACCAGTCGGACCCTTCGCAGATGGCCAGTTGCCGTTCGGCAAGGCGGCGTTCGTCCTCCGTCAGGCGTCCTTCCATCATCACCTGATCGAAAATGGATTTGGCATCGGTGAGCAGTTCCCAGGCCCGGTTCTTTTCCGCATCACCCACCCAGGTTGAAAAGGTGCCATAGACCCAGCTACCCGCCACCAGATGTTTAAGGTTTTTAACGCCTATTCCCTCATCCAGGCACTGGCTGAAGGTGGTCAACTCGATATCCGGGTGATCGGCCAGGCGCTGATAGAGGGTTGTAAGAAAGTGATAACCGTTCTCCGGGTAGTACTCCCAGGCGTTCTCGCCATCCATAATGATCGGCACGACCCGGTCGGGCTCATCGGCACAGGCCTCCGCGATGTTTTCCAGATGGTGAATAAGGTTGTTTACGGCATCATCACTGTGCCAACTGGCATAGGAAAAACCGATCAGATCGGAGAGTCCATCGTCGCGAAAGAAACAGGTAATCGGCGCTTGCTCGATACGATACGGCCGGTGGATGCACCCATGGGTACTGACCTCGGAGCGGTGCAGGCTGTTGTGTAGCACCGCCTCGCCACTGGCTGCCCAGCGAAAACCCGCATCGGAGAGCAACTTCAGTGCCGACTCGCTGACAGCCCCCTCCGATGGCCAACAGCCGGAGGGCTGGAAACCGAAATAGTGCTCGAAGACCCGGATCCCCTCATCGATATGCCAACGGGCACGCTCTGCCCCACCCGGGTAATTACCGTTGCCAGGTAGCGGCGCCTCCGGCATGGCCTCGTGGGTGCTTGCCATATCCAGCATGAGTGGGATGATAGGGTGCCCATAAGGGGTAACCGAAAGTTCAATACGCCCCTCCTCCGCGAGGCGGCGATAGCGTCCCAATACCGTCCCGACCTGCTCGCCGATGACCTCCAGCAACTGCTCCCGGTCAGCCAAATTGTAATCCCGCCGTTTGCTAAGCAGCGCCTTGACCCGCACATCGTTCAGTCGAATCGTCTCACCAAGCCAGGCCAGGTGATACCAGACCAGCAGGTCCGACAGATACTGATCGCTCATATAACAGGCGGATGTGGGATGCTTGCGTAGCAGGGCGGCAAACTCTGCAAGATGGCGGTAGGCGGAAAAACGGTTCACCATCCGTTTTTCGTTGGCACGCAGGCAGTGGGCGATGAGTTCCATGCGCTGTTCACCCTCAGGAGGCAAACTGTCCGAGACGAGTGCCCCAAGAAGGGGATCACGAAGCGGCACGCCTGCTTTACGATGTTCTGCTATCTGTTTGGCGTAGTCGCTGATCTGTTCCATCAGTGTCGGGGTGAAATTCACGACTGCCCTGGCCGCGGGATTTTCTTCCAGCAACGCCACCATGTCGACATAATCCTTAATGGCGTGCAAATAGGTCCAGGGCAACCGGTAATTGCCACTGATGGCATCACGATAATAGGGCTGGTGCATGTGCCAGCAAAGAACCACTTTTAGGGGTTGTTCAGCGGACATGATGCAAATCCTGGCCAAGCATATCCGGGGTTACCAATACCACCCCCTTGTCAGTGACATGAAAACGCTCTGCATCGGCCGCCAGGTCGACACCAATCTCCATTCCGTCTTCTATGTTGCAGCCCTTGTCGATCACCGCCTTGTGTACCCGGCAATTTTCACCAATGGTGACATTGGGCAGGAGTACCGAGTCGACAACCTCGCTGTATGCGCTGACCTCCACGTGAGAGAACAACAATGAGTGGCGCACCAGCGCACCGGAGATAATGCAGCCCCCGGATACCATCGAGTCGACCGCCATCCCCCGGCGGTTCTCGTCATCAAAGACAAACTTGGCAGGAGGCAGTTGCTCCTGGTAGGTCCAGATGGGCCAGTCGTTGTTATAGAGATTCAGTTCCGGTGTGACGCCGATAAGCTCCATATTGGCCGCCCAGTAGGCATCCACCGTGCCGACATCCCGCCAGTAGGTCTTATCGACATTCTCCTCGTCCGCCTCCGGGTCGCGAAAGGGATAGGCATACACGCGACTCTCGCGAATAGCCGAGGGAATAATATCCTTGCCGAAATCACGCCCGGAATTCACATCATCGGCATCCCGAATCAGCATATCGAATAGAAACTCCGTATTGAATATATAGATCCCCATGGAGGCGAGTGAACGCTGTTCATTCCCCGCAATGGGGGTGGGGTGCTGAGGTTTTTCGATAAAATCGGTCACCCGCCACTGCTCATCAACCTGCATCACGCCGAAGGAGCGGGCTTCCTCAATCGATACTTCGAAACAGCCGATGGTCAGATCAGCATTGTTCTCCACATGGGCCGCCAGCATCGGCCCATAGTCCATCTGGTAGATATGATCGCCTGCCAGGATCAGTACATACTCCGGGCTGTGCAGGCGGATAATGTCCAGATTCTGATACAGGGCATCGGCCGTCCCGGCGTACCAGTGCTCACCAACCCGCTGCTGGGCGGGCAACAGCTCAATGAACTCCCCGAGCTCACCACGTAAAAAACTCCATCCCAGCTGCAGGTGCCGGATGAGGGAATGGGCCTTATATTGGGTGAGAATACCGACGCGACGAATGCCGGAATTGATGCAGTTGGAGAGCGGGAAGTCGATAATGCGGAATTTTCCGCCAAAGGGCACCGCCGGCTTTGAGCGCCAGCGGGTCAATCCCTTAAGACGCGTTCCAGCGCCGCCTGCGAGTATTAGAGCGAGTGTTTCACGCGTAAGTCGACTGACAAAACGCGGTGTATCCAAACTAGGCATATCGGTCCCCCAAGACTGTCACAAAAAAACTGCTCGCTGGTGCTAGGCTTTGTTGCCATCCCTGTGTCACTTTTTACAAGATAAGCATAGACTACCTTTATCGGAAAGCAGGAAGATAAATATTTTATGACCCAGCCACTGGATGGAATCCACCGCCTGTTAGAGGCACGTCACCACGACCCGTTCGAATTACTTGGCCGACACCCTGTCGATGAAGGGGTCATCATTCGTGTCTACCTTCCGCGTGCAGTCGCCGCAGAGGTGATATGCGGCGACAAGAGCCTGCCGATGCAGCGCTATGGTCAGAGTGATCTGTTCCAGTGGCAGGGCGATGAGTGCGACCTGGCCACAGATTACCGCATCGGCTGGCAGGATGCAGCCGGCAACACTACCACTCAGCACGACACCTACCGCTTTCTCCCCCTGTTGGATGAAGGGGAGCTGCAGAGGTTCAACTCAGGGCAGCACTTTCATGCCTACCGTCTTCTCGGTGCCCACTGCTGCAGGCATGAGGGGGTCGATGGCGTGCGTTTTGCCGTGTGGGCACCGAATGCCGAGCGTGTCAGCGTAGTCGGAGACTTTAATCACTGGGATGGACGCTGCCACCCGATGCGCAATCGTGGCCAAAGCGGTATTTGGGAATTGTTCGTACCTGAACTTCCGACCGGGACACTGTACAAATTCGAACTGCGTGACCAGGCGGGTAGCATTCATGTTAAGACCGATCCCTACGGCCGGCGTTTTGAGTACCGTCCCTCCACGGCATCTGTGATTGAGCTATCCGATTACCACTGGGGTGACAATAGCTGGATGCAGCAGCGTGAACAGGCCGACTGGTTGCACAGCCCGATGTCGATCTATGAGGTCCACCTTGGTTCCTGGCAGCGCAATCAGGATGGCAATTTCCTCAATTACCGGGAACTGGCTGAGGGCTTGATCCCGCATGTAAAGAGTCTGGGGTTTACTCACATCGAGCTGCTGCCGGTGACCGAACACCCACTGGATGCTTCCTGGGGCTACCAGACAACCGGCTACTTTGCGCCCACCAGTCGTTTCGGCTCGCCGGATGACCTGCGCTATCTTATCGATCAATGCCACCAAAACGGTATCGGCATCATTCTCGACTGGGTGCCCGCTCACTTTCCCAAGGATAGCTTCGCCCTCGCCCGTTTCGACGGTACGACACTGTATGAGCACGAGGACCCGCGCCGCGGCGAACACCGCGACTGGGGAACGCTGATCTTTAACTATGGCCGTAATGAGGTGAAAAACTTCCTGCTATCCAGCGCTCTTTACTGGCTTGAGGAGTTTCATATCGACGGTTTGCGCGTCGATGCAGTCGCCTCGATGCTCTACCTGGACTATTCACGCGAACCGGGTGATTGGCTGCCGAATGTTCATGGTGGTAATGAAAATCTTGAGGCGATCGAGTTTCTACGGGAGATGAATACACTGCTCCACCGCGAACACCCTGGCGCCCTCTCTATGGCGGAGGAGTCCACCTCCTGGCCGATGGTCTCCCGCCCGGTGGATATGGGGGGACTGGGTTTCTCCATGAAATGGAACATGGGCTGGATGCACGACACCCTCGATTACATGCACAAGGACCCTATCTACCGGAAATACCATCAGAACATGCTGACCTTCGGTCTGCTCTACGCCTTTAATGAAAACTTTATACTGCCCTTCTCCCACGATGAAGTGGTACACCTGAAGCGTTCCATGCTCGACAAAATGCCGGGCGATGACTGGCAGCGCTTTGCCAACCTGCGACTGCTCTATACCTACATGTTCACCATGCCGGGAAAGAAGCTCCTGTTCATGGGGAGCGAATTTGCACAGGGCCGCGAATGGAACCATGACACCGCCCTGGACTGGTATCTCTACCAGTACCCTCACCACCACGGCATACACAAGGTGCTGGCCGGATTGAACCGCTTGTACCGTGAAATGCCGGCACTGCACCATCACGACTTTGAAGCCGAAGGCTTTCAGTGGTTGGAGTGTAACGACAGCGAGCACTCCACCCTGGTTTATCTGCGCCGTAATGCAGAACGGTGCGCGATTACCGCCCTAAACTTCACCCCAGCCCCCCATGATGGCT
The DNA here is from genome assembly GCA_041641735.1 of Ectothiorhodospiraceae bacterium. Lineage (GTDB taxonomy): Bacteria > Pseudomonadota > Gammaproteobacteria > Thiohalomonadales > Thiohalomonadaceae > JAPHTQ01. Next base: position 1,044 of record JBEPXU010000065.1, on the reverse strand, counting down.
ACCGTATCGGTGTGCCGTTCGCAGGCACATGGCAGCTTCGTTTCAACTCCGACGCCAGCGAATATGGTGGCTCAGATCTCGGCCAGATTGGCCGATTCGAAAGTGAGGCGACACCGTGGATGGGGCAACCCTATTCGATCTTCGTCACACTTCCACCATTGGCAGGGCTGATAATCGAGCCGGCCTGAATCTTCTGCTTGCTTGATTGACGCATGTCAATTAATCGAATCTATACTTGGTATATGCTCCGCTCAAAATTATATTGAAGGACAACAAGTAAGTTTCGATGCCATGCAGTTGGAAGAGTCGATAACGGTATATATCGAGAGTCAAAGCGAAGCGGGGACGATGCACTTCGAGGTTTCATCGCACCTTGGCATCAGCGAATTTCTTATGCAGGTACTGGACAAGCTGGCTGAATGCGGCAACGAAGAACGCGTAAGAACTATGCAAAACTACTACGAACCGGTACTCGAACTGTGTAACGGGAACGCCACCCTCCCGCTCGACAGTGATATGACACTCCATCAGGCCGGCGTTGGCAGCAATGCAACCTGCCGCATCGCGGCAAAACCGCTCAAGGAGCGCCTGATGTTCTGCAATAGCATCAGTGCATAACCTCCCTATTCGTGGCGATTACGCTTGTAGTAATTGATCAGTCCGTTGGTGGATGAGTCGTGGTCAGTGATCGGCTCATCCTCGTCCAGCTTATCCAGAATGGTGCTCGCCAGCTTTTTCCCCAGCTCAACCCCCCACTGATCGAAAGAGTTGATTCGCCAGATCACCCCCTGAACGAAGATTTTGTGCTCATACATCGCAATGAGCGAACCCAGGGTATAGGGCGTCAGCTTGTGAAACATGATCGAATTACTGGGCTTGTTGCCGGTAAAGACCTTATGCGGCAGGATACGCTCCAACTCTTCGCCCGATAATCCCGAGTTTTCCAGTTCACATCGTGCCTCCTCCTCGGTACGCCCCAGCATCAACGCCTCACTCTGTGAAAAGAAATTGGACAGCAGGATGATGTGGTGATCCCCGAGGGGA
>JBEPXU010000064.1:0-10017 GCA_041641735.1 Ectothiorhodospiraceae bacterium | reverse complement strand
GAAAAATTCGATTGAAACTACAAATAAATTTCGTTTGTTAAATACCAGGTGTGCCCCTAGGTTATGCCTACAGACGATTAACCGGGGGGTTACATCATGAATACAAATGCCAGGACATCGGCCCTGCGGCGTTTAAAGACGGCGTTGTGGCCAGCCGATGCCAACCGAGCCAGTCATAGTGAAAAGTGGATATCGGCGGTCGGTGGTTTTATCGCCATCCTTGCCGTGTTGTGGGTCAGCCATGGTGTGCTGGATATGCAGGGCGCGGCGATGGTGGTCGGTTCCATGGGGGCAACGGCGGTGCTGCTGTTTGCGGTGCCCCATGGCGCACTGTCACAGCCCTGGCCGGTATTTGGCGGGAACCTGATATCGGCATTTATCGGTGTCAGCTGCGCACAGTTTATTTCCGACCCGATGATCGCCGCCGCGCTTGCCGTCGGGCTGGCAATCGGTGTGATGTATTACCTGCACTGCCTGCATCCTCCGGGAGGCGCTACCGCGCTGGTGGCGGTGCTAGGCGGTGATGCGGTAAGGGAGCTGGGTTATGGCTACCTGCTCAGTCCGGTGCTGGAGAATGTGCTGATCATTCTGGGCGTTGCCGTGGCGGTGAATTTCCCGTTTCGTCATCGTCGCTATCCGGCCAGCTATTCGCGGACCGCAACGGAGAAAATGGAAGTGGGGGATGAAAAGGCACTTATCGCCCACAGCGATCTGGTTTATGCCCTGTCACAGCTGGATTCGTTCATTGATGTCAGCGAGCAGGACCTGGTCCGTATCTACACCCTGGCCGTGCACCACACCCATAACCCCGTGCCCTGTCACCTTCATGGTGAGGAGTGCGATGAGGAGCATGCCGATTGTCTGTGCAGGCAGTTACGTGGCGCAGCGAGTTGATGTGAATGTCAGACAGCAGACCTGTAGGAGGTGGAAGATGATTAAGGATAGCGAAAACCATGAATTGCAGATCGATGCAGAGGGTTACCTGATCAACCCCGAGGATTGGGATAAAGCGGTGGCCGAACAACTGGCTATCAGTGAAGGGGTGAGGCTGGAGGATGAACACTGGCAGGTGCTCGATTTTATGCGCCGCTTCTACGATGAGCACAGGGTGGCAGCCGATGCCCGTTTCGTCATCAAGTTCATGTCAGAGGAAATGGGGTTGGGAAGGCAGGCGCGAAACTATCTGTTCAAGCTCTTTCCCTATGGTTATGTGCAGCAGGCCTGCAAGATCGCCGGTATGAAGCGTCCGCGGGCCTGGAGCACCGGCTAGCTGTTTTTGCGCCGGTCGAGCAGCGCGATAATGCGTCCGCCATTCGGTCGGTACCAGATGTGATTCAAGCGCCAGTCGTCCCCGACCTTTCTGGCGGAGACCAGGATTTCCCCCTCACCCCGGCTACCCCTTATCGCGTATTCCACATTAGCCGTTAGGGTATGGCGGGAGCTTTTCAGTGTCACCCACCAACCGGGCTCGATTTCGCTGCCAAGATAGCGGGCGGCGATCGGGCTCTGTTGAGTCCAGTGCAGACTCTTTTTGTAGACCGGATGGCTATGCGTGACCCACTGCATGACACCGATGGAGGGGATAAGCAGGATGGCAAATCCGGTGAGCAGGCTTTTCAGTAGTATCGAGCGCTTCATTTTTCAAGTCTATATATGCTGTGGTGACACCGCCACACTATACCGGTATTCCTCTGTCCGAGTCGTCGAGCTGGACTATAGTGGTGAGTAGAATACCAGCAACATAACGGTTATCAGGGAATGAAAATGGGTCACACACAGGAAAATCCCGCTGCATTGGAAATTGACCTGGGGCAGGCGATCTATGCCCTGACGGATGCCCTCGATCTGGTCGGGGTGGATGAGGTGGGGCACGGGAAACGGGTCGGCTTCATGGCCATGGCCTGTGCTGAAGCGCTGGGCTACCAGGGTGATGCGCTGCGTAAACTCTTTCATGCCGCGTTACTGCATGACTGCGGTGTCTCCTCCTCCCGTGTTCACCGTCACCTGGTCGAGGAGATGGAGTGGGATAATGCCGATGAGCACTGTCGTATCGGTTACGAGCGGTTAAACACGTTTGCTCCGCTGGCAATGCTGGCACCGGTGATCCGCTATCACCACCGGCACTGGGATACCCTGGCAGGGGAGGGGCTCAGCGAAGAGGATGCCCTGTTTTCCAATCTTATCTTTCTGGTTGATCGGGTCGATGCACTGACATCTTCTCATTACGGCAAGGATTTATTAATGGCATGCCAGGCTATTCGGGAGCGGATTGCCGGTTATCGGGGAACGATGTTCGCACCGGAACTTGTGGATGCCTTTATGCAGGTCTCCGCTGCGGAGGCCTTCTGGCTGTCGCTGGAATCACCGCACCTGGAGCGCTTCCTTTTTAATATGGAGCGAGAACAGTTGCCGTTACTGATCGACTTTGAGGAACTGAAGCAACTGGCCCGGATTTTCGCGCAGATCGTCGATGCCAAGAGTCATTTCACTGTTGAGCACTCTGATGGGGTGGCCAGCCTGGCCCGCTACCTTGCGGAGAAGAAGGGCTTGCCGGAAGCGCGTTGTGAGATGATCGAGGTGGCCGGTTTGCTGCATGATCTGGGTAAACTCAGGGTGCCCGATGAGATTCTCGATAAACCGGCGCCGATGAGCGAGGCGGAACGCGCCATTATGTTGCGTCATAGTTTCGAGTCGTACCAAATCCTGCGTCGCATCCATGGTCTGGACGAGGTGGCCCTGTGGGCGGCCTACCATCATGAAATGCCTGTGGGTAAGGGCTACCCTTTTCATGCCTCGGCCGCACAAATAGGGATCGAGGCCCGTATCATCGCTGTGGCCGATGTTTTCCAGGCACTGGCGCAGGACCGCCCCTATCGTAAAGGTTTGCCCTATCCACGCATTGTCGAAATGCTGCAGGAACTGGCCGGAGAGGGGCACCTGGACAGGGAGGTGGTCGCCATGGTTGCCAGTGAGCCTGAGCGGTGCTGGCAGCGTGCAACCCTCCTTTAGACCGGGCACAGGCAGTAATACTGCATGTGATGCATAGCCACTATCCTGCTTGCAGGGTGACGGGCAATTCTCTCGGTGACTGGTATCTCTCGCCGATGGTTCAGGATAAGCTAACCATCTCAGAACAGGGGAACAATGATGGTTGATCGAAAACGCCGGGCCGGGGCGCCCATCGATACGGACAAGCTGGACAAAGTTGTCGCCAAGGCGCGGCAGGAGTCGGAAAAACGCCTGCAGGGCTATCGCGAGCAGTCGCTACGGCTCCACCCTTGGGTCTGCGGTCGTTGCGGACGCGAGTTTGGCCGCGAGAACCTGCATGAGTTGACGGTGCATCACAAGGACCATAATCACGATAATAACCCCTCCGATGGAAGCAACTGGGAGAACCTCTGTCTCTATTGCCACGATAATGAACATCAGCGCTATGAGGAGTTCGTTAAGGGCTACGATGGCATGGCTGCAAAAGAGGAGGAGAAGCCTGCCACCTTCAATCCCTTTGCGGACCTCAAGTCGATGCTTGATAAGGACAACAAGGAGTAATCTACCCTTTGCTCCTACCACCACCGGAGCGGCCGGGTCGTTAAGATGTTTTTCCTCATTCTCACTGTCGTCGCCACCCTGATGCACGGTTTCCTTTTCTGGCATATCGCGGCACTGCCGTGGCTGCAACAGGGTGCCATGCCACGTATCGTCTGGCTGGCGGCACTCCTTATCTGGCTGCTCTACCTGTTGGGGACGTTCTATGGCCACGATAGCAGCGGTGTCCTGGCTGCCTGGCTGGAGCGCCTGGCGATGGATTGGTTCGGTCTGCTCTTTATCGGTTTTGTGGTAATGCTCGCGGTGGACCTGTTGAGCCTCACTCTCCTCTGGTATCCGCCCGCTTTGCCCTGGTTGCACGCTGGTGGACTGGTACTCACCCTGGTGCTGGTAGGCGTGGCGTTCTATCAGGGCGGTCGTGCACCGGTCATTACACGCTATGACGTTACCCTTGCCGATCTGCCGCAGGAATTGGACGGTACCCGCGTCGTTGCCCTGTCGGACCTGCATCTTGGCTCGCAGCTCGGAGCCAAGTGGTTGTCAGCAAGGGCCCAGCAGGTAGAGGCGCTTCATCCCGACCTAATTCTTCTTCTGGGCGATAATTTCGAGGGGCATGGTGCCCCGGAACCGGCCCTGCAGCCGGTCTTCGCACGTTTGCGAGCGCCCCTTGGCGTTTATGCCGTCACCGGCAATCATGAACACTTCGGCGACAACAGTGCGGCAATCAGGCTGACGCAGCAGGCAGGCATTCAGTGGCTGCGCGATCGCCGCATTGCGCTTCGCCCCGGGCTAATCCTGGCCGGCGTCGATGATCTGACCATCCGCGGGCGTCGAGGCAAGGCGGAGGATGACTTTGCAAAGGTGCTGGCAGGCACTTCGACCAATGCCACGATTGTCCTCTCCCACTCACCTCTGCAGGTGAAACAGGCGGCTGCGGCAGGGGCCGACCTGATGCTCTCGGGACATACGCACGGTGGGCAGATCTGGCCATTCGGCCTTCTTGAGCAGTACTTTTACCCCTACCTGGCCGGTCACTATCAGATCGATGGTATGACACTCCTCGTTAGCCGGGGAACCGGTCTTTGGGGCCCGCGTATGCGGCTGTGGCGACCGGGCGAGATCCTGTATCTGGTGTTGCGCTCAGGGAAAGGCGGAGCGTGAACTACACTTTCAGTACTATGCGCCATCGCAGTTCAAACACTCTCCTTATTAGTCTTTGCGCCCTTCACCTTGGGTTGTTGGTTGCCGGTTTTGGCACGCGTCTCGCCATTGCACAGGATGACCCATTACCCCTGGCCATAGAGCTGTTGCAACCGCTTATGCAGGAAGATGCCACCCTGGATTGGGAGGAGCTCTCCGATTTTTATGCTGCCGAGCGGTTCCAGCCTGTCTGGGTTGGAAATGAGTCTCCCAACCAGAAGGCGGCACTGCTGCGCCAGCGTCTCCACCAGGCGCGGCGAGAGGGGCTGGTACCGAAGCGATACCACATCAAGCGCATCGACGCCCTCTGGTCCTCGGGCGATGCATCGGACCGCCTGCAACTCGAACTGCTTCTGACCAGCGCATTTTTCGATTACGCCCGTGATGTGCGCAGCGGCCAGATTGACCCGGATAAGGTTGCCCCCCTGTGGCAGATTAAGAAGGTACCGGTGGATGTGGTGACGGTGCTGCGTCTGGCCCTGCTGATGGACGATTTTGGCGATGCTCTCGACTCCCTGCCGCCGACCCATCCGGCCTATCGTCGTTTGCGTGAAGCCCTGGCCCGGTATCGGGCGATAAAGAAGGAGGGGGGCTGGTCGTATATTCCAGGGGGGCCGTCGCTGCGAAAAGGGCTGCGCGATCCCCGTGTGCCGGCCTTAAGACATCGCCTGGCACTGGTTGGCGATCTGGAGTTACCCAAGGCCGACGACGCGAAACGTTTTGATGCGGCACTCGCCTACGCCGTGCGTCGTTTCCAGGTCCGTTATGGACTGGAGGTTGACGGTGTGGTGGGAAAAGAGACCCTAAAGGCCCTCAATGTACCGGTGGAAAAACGGGTCGAACAGATCGTCATGACGATGGAGCGCTGGCGTTGGCTGCCGCAATATCTCGGTCGTCGCCACCTTATCGTTAATATTCCTGCCTACGAGCTGATCGCCTACGAGGATGGCGAAGCCATATTGTCGATGCCGGTCATTATCGGCAGCAAGAAGCGGCCGACGCCGGTCACCTCCGGGATGCTGCATACCATCGTTTTCAATCCCTACTGGACCGTACCGCGCAATATCGCCGTGCGGGATATCGTACCGCGGCAGCGACGCAACCCCGAGTACATGTCGTCGCATCACATTCGTGTCTTTGCCAGCTGGAACAGTGACAGTGAACTGGACCCGCATCAGATCGACTGGCGTACGGTCAATATCAACCACTTCCCCTACATGCTGCGTCAGGACCCCGGGCCGGATAATGCCCTTGGCAAGACCAAGTTCCTGTTTAGTAATCGTTTTAGTGTCTACCTCCACGATACCCCCCATGAAGCCTTGTTTGCCCACAGTGTGCGGGCCTACAGTTCGGGCTGTATCCGTCTGGAGGAGCCGCTGCGACTGGCCAACTTTGTCCTGGCTGAGGAGAAGGGCTGGCGCTGGAATGATGCAATGCTCCGGGCAGTGATCGATACTGACCTGACCTACCGGTTACCGCTCGCCTCGCCCCTCCCGGTCTATCTGCTCTATCTGACCGCTTGGGTGGGGGAGGATGGTGCCGTGCACTTCTGGCGTGATGTCTATGGCGAGGATGCGCTGATGAGCCCTTGTATGCCCTTTGAGGAACAATCGCCATGATTTGTTGTCTTAGTATTTGAGTTTTCATGTTGGGGAAGACAATGCTTTCACGCCGAGATCTACTGCACGGCGCGCTTTCAGGCGCCGCCGTGTTGGTTGCACCGAGTCTGCAGGCCGCGGTTAATCCGTCCGCTGCAGAGCGTCATCTCAAGTTCTATAACCTGCATACGGGTGAGAAGCTGACCGCCACCTTCTGGGCGGATGGGCGTTATGTCCCCGGGGAGCTGGCTGCCATCGACCATCACCTGCGAGATTTTCGTACCGGTGAGGCCGAGCACATTGATACCGCCCTGCTTGAGCGTCTGCACGGACTGCAGCAGAGCTTTGGGAGCGACCGGCCGTTCCATGTGATCTCCGGTTATCGTTCGCCGAAAACCAACGCCGCGTTGCGAAATAACAGCAATGGGGTGGCCAAACGCAGCCTGCACATGCAGGGGCGCGCCATCGACATCCGCCTGCCCGGCGTCGATACCGCGACATTGCGCAAGGCGGCGCTGGCGCAGCAGGCCGGTGGCGTGGGCTTCTACCCCAAATCCGGTTTTATTCATATCGATACCGGACGTACCCGCTTCTGGTAAGAATCTGAATTCTGTGGGAGCGACGGTATCCGTCGCGATGTAGTTTGCCTGTTCGCCACAGAGGGCACTGGGACGAGCCCTTGTGGCTAACAATACCTATCGCGGCCGGGATGGCCGCTCCTACATCGCTCTTAAGGCATCGAGGACACGGCGTTTTGCCATGCTGTGGTATCCTGCCGCCCCATGAACGACACCCCGGACAACGACACGCCCGCGCGCAAGATTCTCCGCGAGGTCTTTGGCTACGACGAATTTCGTCCCGGCCAGGAGACGATCGTCGAGCAGCTCATCGGTGGCGGCGATGCCCTGGTGCTGATGCCCACCGGCGGCGGCAAATCGCTCTGCTACCAGATCCCGGCGATGGTGCGTGACGGGGTCGGCATCGTCGTCTCACCGCTCATCGCCCTGATGCAGGACCAAGTCGATGCCCTGCGCCAGAACGGCGTGCGCGCCGCCTTCCTCAACTCCTCGCTCGATGCCGCCACTGCCCGTGAGGTGGAGGGGCAGCTGCTGCGCGGTGAGCTGGATCTGCTTTACGTCGCTCCCGAGCGGCTGATGACGCCGCGCATGCTCGATCTGTTATCGCAGGCGCCGCTGGCGCTGTTCGCCATTGACGAGGCGCACTGCGTCTCCCAGTGGGGTCACGACTTCCGTCCCGAGTACCGCGAACTCACCATCCTGCATGAGCGTTTTCCCAACGTGCCGCGGGTGGCGCTCACTGCTACCGCCGATGCTCCGACCCGGCGCGAGATGATCGAGCGGCTGAGCCTCGAACAGGCGGAACAGTTCATCCACAGCTTTGATCGTCCCAATATCCGCTACCGTATCGGCGAGAACAGTGGCAACGCCCGTGAGCGACTGCTTACTTTCATCCGCGAGGAGCACGACGGCGAGGCGGGCATCGTCTACTGCCTGTCGCGCAGGAAGGTGGACGACATCGCCGCCTGGTTGGCGAAGCAGGGACTCAAGGCGCTGCCCTACCATGCCGGGCTCGATGGCGAGACCCGCCAGCTGCATCAGCAGCGTTTCCTGCGCGAAGAGGGGGTGATCATCGTCGCCACCATCGCCTTCGGCATGGGCATCGACAAACCGGACGTGCGCTTCGTCGCTCACCTTAATCTGCCCAAGAGCCTTGAGGCCTACTACCAGGAGACCGGACGTGCCGGGCGCGACGGGCTGCCCGCCAACGCCTGGATGGCCTACGGGCTGCAGGATGTGATCACCCTGAGGCAGATGCAGTCCTCTTCCGAGGCGGACGAGCATTATAAACGGATAGAAAGGGCCAAGCTCGACGCCATGCTCGGCCTGTGCGAATCGACCGACTGCCGACGCCAGGCGCTGCTGGCCTACTTCGGTGAGGAGCTGGCCGAGCCTTGCGGCAACTGCGATACCTGTATCGAGCCGCCCGAGACCTGGGACGCCACCGTGGCGGCGCAGAAGGCGCTCTCATGCGTCCACCGCACCGGCCAGCGCTTCGGCGTGAACTACCTGGTGGATGTACTGTTGGGCAAGGAGGATGACCGCATCCGCCGCTTCGGCCACGATGCGATCTCCACCTTCGGTATCGGTGACGAGCTCAACCAGAGCGAATGGCGCGGCCTGTACCGCCAGCTTATTGCTCGCGGCCTGCTGGCAGCGGATGTGGAGGGGCACGGCGGACTGTCGTTGACCGAGGCGAGCCGTCCGGTGCTGCGCGGCGAGACCAAGCTAATGCTGCGCAAGCAGAAGAAGCGTAAGCAGCGTGTGCGAAGCAGCGGCAAGGGGGAGCTCATCACCGACCCGGAGGCGCGCAGCCTGTGGAGCGCACTACGTAGCAAGCGCCAGGAATTTGCAGAAGAACAGGGTGTGCCCGCCTATGTGATCTTCCACGACGCCACCCTGATGGCGATGGTAGAGCAGCGCCCCGCTAGTCTGGAAGAGATGGGCGAACTCAGTGGGATCGGCGCGCGTAAGCTGGAGCGCTATGGTCAGACCTTCCTCGATGTGATTCTTGAAAACGAGCTCTCAGGATAGAATAGTGGTGGGCCGACACCGCTCCTCTCAGGCAACCACGATACAGTTTCTGCCCCGGTGTTTCGCCTCGTAGAGTGCGTCGTCCGCACGTTTTATTATCGACTCAAACCCCTGATCACTCTGTTCAAGCACGCTGACGCCGATACTGATCGTGATGTTGATGCGCTTGTCTTCCTGCTCGATGGTGTGGTCGGCAACCCGCTGGCGCAGGCGCTCGGCTGTTTCGGCGGCCTCTTTTCGTTCGGTATGAGGCAGCAGCACCACAAACTCCTCGCCGCCGAAACGGGCAAAGACATCCACGTCACGCAGTTGCTCCATGCACAACTGAACGGTTGAGCGAAGAACCGCATCCCCTGCAATGTGACCGTGCCGGTCATTGACCCTTTTAAAATGGTCGATATCCAGCATCAGCAGGGCAGTGGCGTCACCATATCGACGAAATTCGCGGAATTTTACTTCCAACTCTTCCAACATTTTGCGGCGGTTGTAGGCACCGGTTAACTCATCGGTTTCACTCATACGCCGCAGCTGCGACTCCAGGCCGAAGCGCTCGGTAATGTTGCGGGCGGTCCAGACCACTGCTCGTTTGCCGTCGATTGAAAACGGAAGGGGTTGGATGCGACCCTCGAACCATATTTCGCCACGGGGGCCCTTTTCGGCATCCAGCCCCTCAACCTCCTCCCCGGCAAGTCCGTATTCAACCGTAAAGGTACGGTTCTCGTAGAGCGCTTTTTTCACCTGAAGCATGAAAGCTTCGGCTTTCTTTCGGGGTAGGACATCATAAAGAGACATGCCGACCAGTCCTGAACCGTCATGGTAGTAGTTAACATCCCCACCACCGAATACAGCGGCATAGTGACCGTCCTCCGTGAGCAAGAAAACGGGATCGGGAAGTGCCGTTACCACTTCAAGCAGTTTTTCGAGCGTCAGGTCCATCGCTGCTGTCCGATTTTATAAGGGAGTATCTGGCAGGAACGAGCAAACATAAGGTAATACTTCCTATTCTGGCTGCCTCTTATTGTTAAGTGCGTGGACCGCCCTGGAACGAGTGGCAGTGCGTA